>JAIRMH010000103.1 GCA_031258835.1 Tannerella sp. | reverse complement strand
TGATAGGAAGGTATTAAAGACGTTGACCGATAAACCCCGTCATCCATCGTTTCTTTAAAAAAATCTACCGATAAAGATAATTGATTTGCAAAACCCAAATCTAATCCCACATTGTACTTTTTAATAGATTCCGGTTTAAGGCTTGAATTTCCAAAAGCTGTTTCCGTTGTAGTATACCCTAAATAAGCAATAGATCCGCCTCCCGAAGCGCTAACCTGATCCAGGTATCCGTAGCGATTCAGACCGATCGCATCATTACCCGTAACGGCGTATGATACACGAGGTTTAGCCATTGTCAGCCAAGGTAAAGATTCCTTTACAAACAATTCATTAGAGGCAATCCAGGCGACAGAAACTCCCGGCGTCCACAGAAACCGATTTCCACTCGGAAAATAATCCGAACCGGAATACCCCAAATCTAATTTCAAGGCATATCGTTTATCATAATCATACTGTACCTCAAATCCTGAGTATATACGCTTAAAATCGTAAGTTGGACCGGCATTACCTGTATTATCATTAAAATCCTGATAGAAACCAAACAAATTCGCTTTCAAATGATGGGAGCCGAAATCGCGCATATAATTCATCTCGCCCTTGTATGACATATAACCATATAATGCTTGCCCTTTTCCATAGCTCAAATCGGTATTCTGCGTTGTCCCATGCTGCGTAAAACTGAGTTCGTCCCAATCGTCGTCGCGCGTATAACGCGCATAACTCTGAACGGTAGACAGATATGCGGTAATATAAGACAGATAACCGACGCTTCCGCTAACGTTCAGTCCCGGCGTCAGAAACGACAGATCCAGATTCAATCCGGCCTGTCCGTAGATATTCGTATTCGTCTGCGTATAATAACCGCTTCTGTTCAACATTCCATAAGGCGAAGATCCTATATTGTTCGTTGTCGTAATTTCACCTCCGGGATCTATGACAGAACCATCCTCATCATAAATGGCCGGCGTAACAGGTCCATACAAGGTTGGAGGCATATAATATGCCAATGTATAGATCGTCGCATTTCCACTTCCGGCATTTGCATACGGATCATGACGACGGACAATATTTCCCGCCATATTGATGTAGCCGCTTAAAAACTTATTTATCTTTACATCTACATTCGAACGAAGATTAAATTTATACAGGTTGTTATTTGCTTTATAATCTTCCTGATCCGTATGATAAAAGCCTCCCTGATGCGTCATATTTACATTTGCATAATACCGGACAATATCCGACCCGCCGGTAGCGTCAACGCCGAAACGTTGCATATGCGAAACTTTCCGGAAAAGCATATCAAACCAGTTTGTATTCGGATACAACGGATCATCTCCCGCTCTGAACTTTTCAATCTGTTCATCAGAATAAAAATAATTCTTACCTAAACCATCGTTACGGGCGGCTTCATTTTTCAATGTCGCGTATGTTGCCGAATGAATAAACAAAGGCCTATAGGATGATTCCTCTATGGTTTCATTTAAATTCACATTAATTTTTAATTTACCCGGCATCCCGCGTTTAGTCGTAACCACAATCAAACCATTTGCACCCCTCAGGCCATAAAGAGCCTGAGAAGCCCCGTCTTTCAATACGGTAACTGACTCTACTTCTTCCGGCGTAATCCGGTACAGGATATCATGTGAATAATTGTCATATAAAATTCCGTCAATCACAATTCCTGCCGCTCCTCCATGAAACGTAGACAGACCACGTACATACATCGTTACATCTTCGTAATTAGGTTGAAAAGACGTTTCAAGAGAAGTTAAGCCGGACATACGTCCCGTGAATGTACCCTGTAAACGTGACATCAATGATTTCCCAAGCGTTTCGCCGGATACGGTGGATACGGCATTTGACAGCACGTCGCGCGATTGCCTTGTAAAACCCAGATTAATATTCTCTGCCGTTGCATGTGCATCTTCTTCCATAACAACCTCCGTAACGTCATTCTCTATATTCAGTGTCTGCAACTTATACCCAAGTAATGTATACGTCAGGATCTTATCTGATTCATTCATCGTAAAGCTATAATTTCCTTCGATATCTGTAACATACAAGTTCTTTTTATCTTCCGATGAAATGATCACCCCGGGCAGAGGATCTCCGTAAATATCTTTCACCGTCCCACTGACTATTGAGGATTGACCTTGCGCCCTTAACTGGAAAGTTATCCCTGCCAGTAATAAGAACACTATATTTATTATTCTTTTATCTATCATAATTGTACGATTTAAAAATTAAACCTTTTTTACCACTCCGGATTCTGCCAATTTTCACCGGAAATGGCTATCATATTATTTACTTCCCCCAGTGGTATTGCCACTTTAAGGTATTTGTTCGTGTAGCACTTACGCTCGTTCCCATTCACCTGCGCACGGTCATAAACATAAGTACCATCACTCTTACGCGTAATATAAGCCGCCGTTACCCAACGGTCTGTTTTTGCAAGGTCTCCATTCGGAGCAGACCAGCGACGTACATCAAAGTAACGATGTCCTTCTAAAGCCAGTTCAACCCGCCTTTCATTATGAATACGAAGGATAAGCGCATCTTTAGAAAGCCCTGCAGGAAGATCGGGCATACCAACCCGCCGGCGTATTTCATTGACGGCTGCGTATGCTTCGTCCGTATGACCGGATTCTGCCGCCGCTTCTGCAAAATTCAGGATCACTTCTCCCAACCTGAATTCTTTATAGCGCGCGCCTCCTAAACGATTTTCGTTTCCGCTGAACGGGTGAATAAATTTCCGGTGATAGTAGCCGGTTCGCGTCTTATTTCGTGCGGTAGCGCTCAATCCGGTTCTGGACTCGCTCCCTGAAGCCGGGTCATTTTCATCCACAGCCCATGTAGCTATGATTCGCGTACGGTTGCCTGCCGAAGCCGGATAATTTTCATAATTTGCAGGAGTTTCGTCAAACGTCCAACCACATCTGCGCTTAGAACCGTTATAATAGATGGATGCATAAAATCGCGGATCACGATTTTCATACGGATTTTGTGCATCATACAATGTATTGCCGGTATTATAATTAGGCTGCAAATGTGTTTCTTCATCAATATAAGGTCTCGATAAATCTAAAATTGGCTGACCGTTTGTCGTTTCGAACGCATCTACCAATTCCTGCGACGGACAGGTACCCGATTTATAGCCAAGTATCGACCCAATAGCATCTACATTGGCCAGATCGCCTTGTCCGTCTATCAGTTGATAAATCGTCTCCTTATCTACCGGGGTTGCCGAATATGCAGCGCTTGTACAAAAATATTCATTGAATAACTGCGCATACTTATTCGGCAAAAAAGCATCTTCGGAAGCAAATGTAGACGGTATGTTCACCTGATTATAGAGTTCATACCCATTCGACCGTAAGTTAGCCAAAGATGTCTTTATGACGGAATAAGCTTCTTCCCAATAATTCTGCCCTTCATTATACAAAGGACTTGCGGCATAAAGGATCATTCTTGCTTTTATGGCCTCGGCCATCGCCTTTGTCACGCGTAACGCTTCGTTTGAGGTGGTAATACGCCAAGGCAATTCGCTGTTTGCCAGGGCGGCGTCGCAATCTTCCATGATAAACCTAACCACCTCATAATAACTGCCGCGAGTGACTTCCGAGAAATCCTGATTCAGGCTATACGGTTCACGTATGATGGGCAGACCGCATCCAAACCACCTTAATAATTCGGAATAATAGTAAGCGCGCAAAACATGAGCTTCGCCGATCCAACGCATACGTTCACGCTCATCATTCACTTTGGCCGTTCCAATATTCGTCAGAAACAAAGAACAGCTTCGTATCATAGCAAAATAATTACCCCAATAAGACATCGACAAGTCCTCGCCACCTACGTTCCATACAGGATGCGAGGAGGCCGAAGCGCTTCCATTATATAAAAGAGAAGAAGCAGACCAGTTCACATCCAGATCGTCTGCATCCCACGCTTCGTCACTCCAGCATACGGGACCACGCGACCAGAAGAAATAACGGCATCCCTTTATCGGTATTCTGGAATAACAGGTATTCAAATAATACATGGTTTTATCATTCTCCTGAAAAACCTCTTCCAATGATATTTTACCGGCAGGGGCCTGATCCAGCTCTCCGGAACAGGAATTTCCTGCGACTAATAAAATCCATGCATAAAATATATATTTTATATGTTTCATAGTTGTTTTATTTTTAGAAATTTATATTACATCCGATATTAAAATTCCGGGTAATAGGATAACCATAAGAATTGTCTTGTTCCGGATCGACATGAGTTGCTCTCAGTTTATCCCACAATAGTAGATTCTGACCTCCTGCATAAATTCTTAAACTACTTATACCCATAAACTTAAGCGTTCTTTCCGGCAATGTATAACCAATTTCCAGATTCTTTAGACGCAAGAAGGAGCGGTTCTGAATAAAGAAATCATTCGCTTGATGACTTGTACTCTGTGCTACAGACAATGCCGGATAAGTTATTTTTTCACCATTCAGCCAGCGTTCTTCCGTCCAGGCATTTTTATGCCAATCATAATATGTGCCCTCCTTAGTGATTTCATAAATTCCCTGCCCACTAAAAAATTTGGAATAACGTCCCAGCCCTGAGAATAAAACATTGAAGTCAAATCCTTTATATTCGGCGCCCAGGGTAATACCGTAAACGATTCCCGGCACAGAACTCGAATAACCAATCGGAACATAGTCTTTTTCATTGATGGTTCCATCCTGATTCTGGTCAATATACACAAAATCTCCCACGCGCGGCGTACCGAAATCATACGTCGCATGGTTCGCTATTTCATCCTGAGAGAGGAAATATCCTTTCCCTTCCGAGTTCCAGTCAATCTTATATCCCCAAAGTTGGTTGATTGAATGGCCTTCCTGACGATAACGGTATACATAATCTTCCGTACGTTGCGGCTCGTCATTTTCTATCACTTTGTTTTTATTATAGCCGAAATTACCTTTTACGCTCACCGATAAATCGCCGTTTATCCTTTTGTTATACGATACTTCCACTTCATATCCACGATTATCTACCTTTCCCATATTCACTTTTGGTATATAACTTGTTAATATCCCCTGATATTGAGGTATTGTTTGACGGGAAATCAAAATCTGATTCCTTTTTTCAGTAAAATAATCAAACGTAACTCTGAAATCTTTCAACAGTCCGACCTCAACTGCCAGATTAACCTTTTCCGCTAATTCCCATGTGATTTCCTTATTGCCAAGCAATCCTTCGCTTATGGTTCGTCCTCCTAACCCGCCGGCACTGGTTCCGCCGCCTACGGTGATATTATCCTGGAATAAAAACCGGGTACTCCCCATTGCATCATTACCGACTCTACCCCATGATCCCCGCAGTTTTAACCATGACAGTACCGTATTTTCTTTCAGGAAAGATTCATTGCTTATAATATAACCTACCGAAAAAGCCGGGAAAATGCCAAAACGTTTACCCGGAGCAAACTGTTCGGATCCGTTATAGCCGATATTGGCTTCTGCCAGATAACGGTTATCAAACGCATACGTTGCGCGGGCGGATAAACCGATCACGTTGTATGGTATTTCGGCTGACGTCGTCTCCCAGTAATCACGATGGGCGATGACCATGCCGGTCACATCATGCTGCCCGCCAAACGTACGGTTATAGTTCAGAGATCCCTGGAAATTAACCCGGTAATTTGAACTGCGACTTTGGGAAAGAGAAAGCTCGTTCACAGCCGATTTATATAATTCGTATGTTAATTCATCCGTCGCATAGTCTACATTTGTCACATAAATTATTTCCTGTTTAAGTCCCTGCAAAAGTCCCCAGTTATACGTATCGTAGGCAGCCAAGCCTTTAACGCTTAATCCGGGGGTTATTAATGTACTTAAATCCCAGTCTAACGTTAGTTGTGTATTCAGATTTTTCCGATCCTGCCGGTTAAAACCCCGACGATTCATAATTTCAAATGCCGAACGATCCAAATACTTATAATCAATCAGATAGCCGTCTGCCACGCCAAATTCGGAAATGGTAACAGGCCCCGGCGATAAGGGCTTAATGGTTAACGACTGGTAAATCAAATCGGATATCATGTGAGAATCGCCGCCTGTGTACATGGAGCCAACAGCCGGCCTGTTTACTTTTTCCGCATACGACGCCATATCTAAAGACATCTTAAATGTCTTAGTCAATTGAAAATCCAGATTGGAACGAAGGCTGAAACGTTGCATCCAGCAAGACGGGTCATAACCCAGTTTAGCTTCAGGTTCCGTATTCAGGTTGCCTCCCTGATAAATATATCCTGCATTCACAAAATAATTTACAAAATCCGTTCCTCCCGAAATATTTGCATTGATACGTGTCTGTGGGGTATACTTTGCAATATACATACGATAATAATCATTATCCGGATACATATACAAACGCTTCTTTTTTTGCGTTTCATAATCCGACGCCGAAGGATCAAGTCCGGCTAAAGGATTTCGGTATTTATCTATTACATAATCCGGAAATTCAACTTCCAGTCCACTATTGACTTTAGCCTGATTACGCATCTCCATCCAATCCCACGAATGAATGTGTTCCGGTTCGTTCGTAAAAGACGTCCAGCTCTCATCCACACTAATTGATAATTGAGGTTTGCCTTTCGTCCCCCTCCGGGTAGTGATCAGGATGACGCCGTTCGCGCCCCGTACACCATATACGGCCGTAGCAGAAGCATCTTTCAATACGGAAAGGTTTTCCACTTCGTTCATATCGATTGTACGTATATTATCACGTTCTATGCCGTCGACCAGTATCAACGGGCTTTTACCGTTTGTAGTTGCAGCGCCGCGCAAATACATGGTAGCCCCGTCAACTCCCGGTTGTCCGCCTCCGCTTTGCATGGATGTTAATCCGGTAACACGACCGGCCAAAGCATTATCCAAACGGGTGGTAGATGTTTTACGCAATTCTTTTGGCGACACGGTTGCAATCGCTCCAGTTACGGATACCCGCTTTTGCTGCCCATATCCGACCACTACGACCTCTTCCAGCAACTGGGTGTCTTCTTCCAGCCGGATCAGATAGGTCGTAGAAGCGGAAGTGACTGCTACTTCTTTTTTCCTGTAACCGACATAAGAAATAACCAAAGTAGAACCTTCAGTTACATTATTCAATATAAAAGTACCGTTAAGATCCGTAATGTTTCCATTTGTCGTTCCCTTAACTGTAACATTCGCTCCGAGTACCGGTTCGTTTAATTCATCAACGACCGTACCGGTAACCGTGATCCTTCTTTGCTGATGTATCTCTGCTGCCGCATACCGGCTTGTCAGACTTAGTAACAACAAAAAGGTCATTCCCAGCACTCTCCATACCGGAAAATGGGATTTTCCCATACTTTTTACGTGTTCATTCATACAAATTTTAATTTTGTTAATAAATTAGTAAGTGTCTATATATAATTATTGTTTGGAATTTTTTCAGTTGACTGACAAATACACCCTTTAAAAATGACCGGCGCAATTCACAAAATCTTAATCCGACAGTACAATTTGTGTTACCGAATGAAGATTTAATAACGGAAAAAGATATTTCCCAGGAGGAAAATAAAAATTTATTTTGTATATCGCGCGCGAGCCGTATAGCCTGCGTCTCTCTCTCTCTCTCTCT
>JAIRMH010000006.1 GCA_031258835.1 Tannerella sp. | reverse complement strand
TAGGGAACACGTCTTGTGACGGGTGATTTGTGATATTTACCGTTTGTTTTGTCTTGAAGTCATAGACATATATATCGTCGGCCATTCCACCTTTGTAGTATTTCCAGGTTCTGAATTCGCGGAATATTTTATTGTATGCAATTTGTTTCTTATCAGGAGAGTAAGAGCAGAATCCACCGGCCGGCAACGGCAGTTCTTGCGGTAATTGTCCGGACAGGTCTGTCAGATAGAGTTTTCCTTTGAAGTCATTGAATGAAGTCATTCTGGAACGGAACACGATGTTATCGTTATCTTTCCAGGCGAGTGTAATATTATTTGGTCCCATACGGTCAGCGATGTCGTCTCTATTGAGAGTTGGGGTGTATGTTAGTCGTTCGGGTATTCCGCCGTTTGCGGGCATGGCATATATTTCGGTATTTCCGTCGTATTGGGCGGTGAAAGCGATTTTAGTACCATCTGGGGAGAATTTCGGGAACATTTCGAATCCGTTATGAGTAGTGAGTTGTCTTGCGATTCCTCCTGTCGTGGGCACTATATAAATATCGCCTGCGAATGTGAATGCTATTTTGTCGTTGTGTATAGTTGGGAATCTCAGTAATTTTGTCTCATTCTGTGCATTTAGAGACATTACAGTCATTAAGCAGCATATTGCCAGTATTCTTTTCTTTGTTTTGGTGGTCATTTTATTTCAGTTTTCTTGAGATTAATTTTCCACAAAGGTAATTATAATTTTATCTGTTTTTTTGTTCGTTCCGAAATTAATATTTACCTTTGCAGCGGAAATCTTTAGGGGTGCCCCTCGGGGCTGAGAACATACCCTTTGAACCTGAACAGGTTAATACCTGCGTAGGGACAAAGATACGGCTTCCTGCCGGTATTCCTTCGGGAATAATTTCTCACTAATCTCCTTCTGTTTTTCATATTTAATAATTCAAACTCGGTCCGTTTATAACTGTTAACGGTTCCGGGAACTAAAAAACAAATTAAAAATGAAAAAGAAGTTTATCTTGATGGCAGTAGCGCTGCCCTGTCTCTCAACCGTCGCACAACACAATGGCGACAGCCTCAAAATCTACAATCTGGAAGAAGTCAGAATCATCTCAATCGGTAAAAAGGACAAAGTTCCGATGTCATACTCAAACCTTGACCATAACACCATTGAGGGTAACAATTTCGGTCGGGACGTTCCCTATCTATTGACTCTGACGCCTTCCGTAACAGCTACCTCGGATGCAGGTACCGGAATCGGATACACATCCTTTCGGATACGTGGAATCGACGCCAACAGAATCAATGTCACGGTAAACGGAGTGCCGTTAAATGATTCGGAATCGCACGGCGTGTTCTGGGTCAATACTCCGGATTTCGCGTCTTCATTACAAGACCTGCAAGTGCAACGAGGAGTAGGAGTCTCAACAAACGGTGCAGGAGCGTTCGGCGCGTCCGTCAACATGAAAACGGGATACATCCCGCAAAAAGCCTATTCCGAGTTCAACAGCACTTACGGCTCTTTCAATACGAAAAAAGCAACACTGAAAATCGGAACCGGTAAGATTAATGACCATTTCGCTTTCGACGGTAGAATATCATCCGTAACATCCGACGGATTCATCGACCGAGCCTCCGTAGATCTCAAATCCTATATGGCAGAAGGCGCTTATTTCGGCGACAACATGCTAATAAAGCTTATTACATTCGGAGGTAAAGAGTTAACTTATCATGCGTGGGATGGAGTCCCTACGGAAGTAATCGCCTCAGGAAACCGTACATACAACCCCTCCGGCAATATGGGTAACGGAAAATTTTACGAAGACCAAACCGATAATTATCTGCAAACCCACTACCAGTTAAGCTTCCTAAGACAATTTACCAAAACGCTAAATCTCAATATGGCAATCCATCATACAGCCGGAGCAGGTTATTATGAAGAATATAAATACAACGACGAGGAAAATTATTCTCCCGTAGTACTGTCAAAATATCTGCTGAAACCGTTCGTAAACGGAAACGGTGAGACGGTAGAAAATTCCGACCTGGTCCGTAGAAAACACTTAGATAATGATTTCTATGGCACCGTATTCTCATTCGATTATAAACCATACAAATGGGACCTCTCGTTCGGTGGAGGCATAAATCGTTATGATGGAAATCATTGGGGAGTCGTAAGATGGATCAAAGATTATACCAATGACCCTGCTTTTTCTCCAAATCATGAGTATTATCGTTCCAAAGGTGAAAAAATAGACGGAAATATCTATCTCAAAAGCAATTACCATCTGTCAAATAATCTCAATCTCTATGGAGACCTACAATACCGTTTTATTGACTACAGTATCAACGGCAAAAATGACAAGTGGGATAAAAGAATCAACGAAATGCAAGATCTCAAAGTCGACAAACAGTTCAAATTTTTTAATCCGAAAGCAGGCGTCTTTTACCAAATAAACCAACACAGCAATGTATACGGTTCGGTTGCCGTCGCACATCGCGAACCAAACAGAAACAACTATACCGATGCAGGCGACAACGAAAAACCCGTCGCAGAACGTTTAACAGATTACGAATTATGCTATCATATCTCCAACAGGCAACTATCATTCGGTTTGAATGCCTACTACATGCTATACAGAGACCAGTTAGTCCTGACCGGAAAAGTAAACGAAATAGGAGAGCCTATTACGTCAAATGTTCCGGACAGCTACCGTGCCGGTCTGGAATTGACGGTAGATGTAAAAATTATTCCGAATCTATCATGGAGCGGTAACATGACATTGTCCGACAATAAAATTAAAAATTTCACCGAATATGTCGAAGACTGGGAGACAGGAACAGCAATAAATAACCTGGGAACCGTGCCGATTGCCTTCTCTCCAAGTACAATTATAGGAAGCATGTTTTCATACACAAACAAAGGATTTCACGCTGCATTTCAGTCACAATACGCAGGTAAACAGTTCATGGACAATACCGGCAGTAACGACAGATGTATCGACGCCTATTTTGTGAATAATCTGAGAGTCGGGTATGATTTTCCAAATAAAAAAACATTCCCGCACATCGGCGTCAATATGATGATCAACAATATTTTCAATAATAAGTATGAAAGCTACGGATACGTCTGGTACACATGGTATGAAGGTAGCGGTGCAGATAGAAAACGGGAGAATGACTTGCGTTACTTCCCTCAGGCAGGCACAAATGTTATGGCAAATGTAGTTGTAAAATTCTGACCCTGTGTCGGAAAATACACAACAAGCCAACAATATTGCTCCCTGAAGGTTTCCCGAAACTCCGACCCGTTCCCTTCCTTTTGGCAAATTAACACCGGCCCAAACAACTATCTCCCCTGCCAACAATCCCTCAGTAACAACGGCACAGCCGTCTTTGAGGAACTTGACAGGGGAGATATTACGGTCGTCGCCGTGCAGCTGTTGAGGTTACCGACTTATCATACATTTTGAAATTTTTTACCGTTCCCCCTCAAAAAGTCACCGATTTTCATACGTCTTTTACCCGTTTGCTGAATCTCATTCAACCTTATAAAGCCATCGGCAACAGCAACATCAAGATGATCCTTCCCATCGCAAACTATCGTTCCGGCAGGTAAAGTGTGATGGTAAAAGATTTTTCCAACATCGAAAACTTTAAGATTTACCGTCGCCAGATCCGTCCAAGCTGCCGGGTAAGGAGAAAGACCACGTACAAAATTATATATTTCCTCGACAGTCTTTGTCCAGTCAATTCGGCAGATTTCCTTAAAAATCTTTGGGGCGGATCGCAATACCGTCGACATCCCTACCCTCTGTTCTATTCCTTTAACTGTTCCCAAAACAATTGCATCTACCGTTTTTAGAACAAGTTGAGAGCCGACAACCATCAATTTGTCGTGTACGGTTTCACTGTTGTCGGTTTCATGGATAGGAATCTTCTCCTGAAAAAGAATCTTACCCGTATCTATCTCACAATCCAACAGAAAAGTAGTAACGCCGGTCTCCTTTTCCCCATTGATAATCGCCCAATTAATAGGCGCAGCACCGCGATACTGAGGCAAAAGTGAGGCATGAAGATTGAACGTGCCTAATTTCGGCATGGTCCAAACAACTTCCGGTAACATCCGGAAAGCTACAATAACCTGAATATCCGCCCTTAACGCCTTCAATTGTTCCAAAAAAACAGGATCTTTCAGCTTTTCCGGCTGCATCAGCGGTAAGTTTTTTGAAATAGCATACCGCTTGACAGGACTTGCCTGTAATATATTCTGATGCTTACCCGCAGGTTTATCCGGCGCAGTAACAACTCCCACCACATTATAACCGCCGTCAACCAATGCACGAAGACTCTCAACGGCAAATTCCGGAGTCCCCATAAATACAATTCGAGCCATAAAATAAATTATGTTACCTGACAAAAGTACAAAAATTACTCCGAAAAACAGGGTACCCACACGTGATTTTTTGGCGTTACCAACAAGTTTAGTACAACTATTATCCCTCCCGGAAAATATTTACAAAGCAAAAATAAGAACATTTTACAGATGAGATTCTTCTTTTGCTATCTCTAAAAATAATACTTACCTTTGTCGAAATATTGTGAGAATTATCGATCTAAGTGCTAATTTTGAAGTGGAACCCGGAGGAATTGTAAAACAATAATATTCGTAAATATTATGAAAATAAAAATACTTCTTACTGCTTTTTTGGTAATATCATTGTCTCTGTCGGCAACTGCCCAATCTCAATTTTACCGCTCATATTTCGGAGAGGAATTTACTAAATGGTACGTTTTTTGTAGCATCTTCGATTCCGAAGATGGTGTATTATTGCAAATTGATGAAAGAGATACCGTTTTGCTTAATGGGGTTACTTATAAGCAGGTAAATGACTCTTATAACTACCTGTTCGGAATAAGAGAAGACAGGGAAACAGGGTCACTATTTATTAACGACGGATGGGACACAGAGATTTTAGTTTCCAAAATGGCTTTGGGCATCGGAGATAAGTTTTATTTTCCATCTTTTGTTTGTACTGATGAGTATTGTGATTGTGACTGTTTTTATCACTTTGATGGCACCAAAACCGATGAAAAGGGAATATATGCCGTGGTTGATTCCGTTTATTACATAGACGGGAGAAAGCATGTACGCTTGAATTGTGATTATGTACACTATATGAACGATATTTATTCTATTCCTGTGACGTTTATCGAAGGAATCGGTCCAAATATTTCCTTCGAAAGATTTCACCAACCGTATTATTATGCTGCCGTCGCAAGTGTTAATTTGCTGTGCTATGAGACGGAAAACGATTCATGGAAACAGATATACTGGGAGGAGATGAAGATGTATGAAGAAAAATTTGGATGTGAATTCCATCGTGGCGGTAATATTCCGGCAATGGAAGAAACCGTCCCTTTCAACGTCCGGCAACTTTCCGATGTACTCGAAATCACAGCTGAAAATGTCAAGCAGGGTGTTGTCCGTATTTATTCTCTTGATGGTAATTTGCTAATTAATAAAGCTTTTAACGGCAATCCTATAGTCGTTATCCCTATGTTGGAATTACCCGCAGGCTCATATATAATCGTGCTATGGGATAACAAAACGAGGAAACAGTGGAATATAAAATGGATGAAACTATGATGGCGATATATAAGTTCAATGTTGCTACTTTGCACGGCACAAAAAAAGAGGCGTCTCTTTTTACGAGACGCCTCTCTTTACCGTTGTTTCACCTTTGATTTTTACTTTGCTAAAATCGTTTTTTTGGTATCAACAATATTACCGTCAACAACAAGCGAATAGGTGTAAATACCCGCCTTTAAGTCGGAATCATTCAACCAAACAGATCCGGAATCGGTCGCAGGAATCGTCTTCAAAAGCCTACCCGAAATGTCCGAAACATATATAGCCGCCTCTGT
>JAIRMH010000066.1 GCA_031258835.1 Tannerella sp. | reverse complement strand
GTAAGAAATATCTACCGTTCGCACGAGTGCGCCGGGAATAGAAATGTGCGATTGTGTTTTGTCGGTATTCATACTTTTTGTTATATGCAGGTTAATCAATTTCAATTGCCTGCAAAGTTATAAAAAAAATTAGATTTCCAAACACATATGAATAAAAAAAATTTTGCCGGGCATTTTTACAGGTCTGTTTGGAATTAAAAAATTTGTAATTACTCAGCGCCTTTTCCCTCAGGATTTCGTAACTGCGTCACGCCGTGAAATATACGACTGCGAACATCATCAATACAAACATTTTAGTTTTCATCACAAATAAATTTAGTGGTGTTATGATTTGCAAAGATAGGGGGTGTATCAAAAGTCTGAAATTGCCGCGCCTGACGGCTCGCAATGACGAAAAACTGACTTTTGATACATCCTCTTCGCCCCATCACCTGTTATACTATGGGAGGGAATGTAAATGAAATAAGGATTGACACGACAAGAGCAAGAATCGCGTACATTTCGGGGAAGACGGCCATCACCATCGTCGACGCCAGCACGTTATGTCCCGCAGAAATAGCCGCAACGCCATTGGCGCAAACGTCGCCCTGACGGATAGCGGAGATAAGTCCGGCAAATCCCATTAACAATCCGGCTCCGAAGACGCCTGCGGCAACAAACAATGAAATGCCGTCTACCAGATACGGTTGCATAATCATATACACTACAAACCCATAAAGCCCTTGCGAACTCGGCATGGCGCTCAGCCCGATATACGACCCCATTTTTTCAGGCGCCTTTTTCATGGCTCCGACAACAGCGTTCCCGCAAATCGTCAAACCCCATGCACTGCCAATACCGCTAAGTCCTACCATCAATGCAATTCCTACATACGCTAATACAATTGGTTCCATAATTTTTTGATTTTAATATTATTATTTTTGTTTTTATAATCTCCCGAAGAGTTCATATTTTCTTAAAAGGTTTATAATTTTTGCCTCCGCCTTCAAACTCGGAGTTCTTATAATATTCCACATACACAAGACGTAAAGGATGCACAAGTGAACTGATCATGCTCAAAGCGATGTTCAATGCATGCCCGACAACTAAAATAAGCAACATCGGCAACCATCTTACGAATGGATTCATTGACGCCGTCATATCAATTGCAATCGAATTAAACACTCCGCCGAGCAAGCCGCCGGTCAAACCGATAGCATACAAACGAATATACGACAACACATCGCCGATAATACCCGATACGGTGTTGTAGGTAATCCACAGCCCCGACCCGAAATTCAGGAACACATTTTTTCCGGGAGTATTATAAAAAATTGCTATCGCTGCCGATAATATAACGATCCCGTATAAAATGCGTTCAAGCGTTCCCGGAAGATGCACATTAAGCATCGGCAATGCCAGTATACAGGCAAATGCAAGGATTAGGACAACCCATGCAAAAGCGGACAAACTATACTTCCATCCCCGTTGTACTTTTATCTTACAGGCAGCAATAGATTTGGCGAAAAGAACATGGAAAAATCCTATCACAAGCGATATCGTCATAATACGGTCGCTTGATATAAGATATTTTTTCAATGATGAGAAATATTCGATATCGACAAGCGAAACGCCAAAGAACGAACCGGTAACAAGCCCTATGACGAGCGTTGCAGCGCCAAAACATTGCAGCAACGACAATATCGGTTTCATGCCGGCGCCAACCTTACGTTTGAAATATCCGGCGATAGAAATCAACAGCAAACCGTAACCGCCATCGCAAAAACATAAACCGAAAAACAACATGAAAAACGGCGCAAACAACGGCGTTGGGTCAAATTCATTATAATTCGGCAACGAATATAATTTTGTAAAAGGTTCAAACAATTTGACGATACGATTGTTTTTAAGTTTTACAGGAATATCATCTTCGTCCGTTATCTCCCGTTTCAGGTAATAATAACCGGCGTCGGCAAGCGACGTCTCCATTTTCGCCGTTTCATCGTCGGGGATCCACCCTTCCAGAAACATCAATTTATCGCCGGCTTTACGGTCGGCCTGCAACAGCGCATCATTCCATGCCGCTTCATTCTCAATATCCGATTTCAGACTGTTCAGCAAATCATAATCATTACGGGCAACATCCAACAGCTTGGCCTCAAGCGCCTTTCGACGCTCCTCTTCTTCCCGGATATCAGCCATAATACGCCTGTAATCTTTAACCGGCATTTTCGCCCGGTCGGCATCTATCGTCAATGTCGCGCCGGAAGGCATTATGGTAATAAAATAAACTACGGACTGTATTTTATTTACAACAAAGGCGTTATAATCGTTTTCCCAAACCTCGTCGTAATGTGATGCGGGACAAGTTAAAAATGTTACCGTATACCCGGCGCCATGCAATTTTTCAAGCGTTTCATATTCGAAATCACCCCATATTGATATGGCATCACGCTCTTTCTCCAGCGACAATAACGATAATTTACTTTTACCCAGTTTATCGCGAAGCTCCTCAATATGTCCGAGTAACTTCACACCATCTTCAAACGACAACCTTTTTCCCGTCGATGCAGATTCCGCCACAGCAGATTGTTTCCCTGCATCGGTTTTCGTCCGTTCCCCTCCGTGTTCCTGCTTTTGCACATCTATCTGTCCTGCCTGCGCATCTGCGTTTCTCCGTGCGTCTTCCGCTTCCAGCAGACTATTCAGACAGGCAAGTTGCGTCGTCACGCGTTTGTGTACTGCTGTCAACTCCATAATGACAGGGTTGTCGGCTACATGTTTAGTCGCTTTTACATGTACAACTCCCAGCGAACGCAAGCGTTCCAGAAAAGCGTCATATTCTTTATGATACACCAGAAAGGCATATTTGTTCATTTTCACAATCATGGCTCAACCTCCTCTTTTTTGCGTTTCTCTTGATTGGCGCGCATGATTTTCTGCGACGACTTTGAAAGGCTCTCTTCGTCTTCCATAAATCGTTTTATCTTAAGTATCGCATCTTTATAGCCCGGTATCTGAACTTTTTCGAACAGATTAAGTTTTTGAGTGGTTTTACGACGCGCCCGTTCAAGCATATTCATTTTCAGGCTCGTAAACTCTATTTCAATACCCGTTTTGGCTAAAGTTTTCAGAACCGTTATTCCATCAATGAACCACGAAGGACAGTTAAACAAACTGAAAGATTTCACATAAAAAGTGATATTATCAAGCACAGGCGTTATCACCCCAGCTATTTTCTTTGATGACAGAGCGACATCATCAACAGCAATAAGCGAAGGATCGAACTCGCTCCATAAGGCCGACATCGATTCGTAACTCCGGATATCGTTTTCCAGTTTATCCTCAAGCGCCTTCATTTCATCTTTCGTCCGCTTCACTTCAAGCCGCAAGGCGTTCTCTTTACTTTTTATCGTAGGCAGTGCGCGCTCCCTTATCTTAAGTTGCTTTTCCAACCCTTGAAGCGACGTCTTATTATATTGAAATGCAATGGCCATCCCCTGATTCTTATTTTTTCCAGTATTTATCAACAAGCTCCTGCTTTATATTTACTTCCTCCGGAGTAAAATGAAGAGCAAACAAGTTCCATGCAACATCAAGCATTTCCGTCGTATCAAGGTTTACGTCTATGGCAAGAAGTTTTTTCGAATAATCTTTTGCGAAAGCAAGCGTGCGATTATCGTAATCCGTAAGGTCGAATCCGTTTTCCAGCTTCGTCTTCGCATCGGCGGCATCGGCATAAAGACGCACTGCGGCGTTCATCGCCTGCGGATGGTCTTCGCGGGTTTTTCTGCCCGTCACTAACTGTTTCAGACGCGAAAGAGAACGGAACGGATCGACGATAACTTTACCGACATCGCTGTCACGGCGCAAATATAATTGGCCTTCGGTAATATAGCCAGTGTTATCCGGTACGGCATGCGTGATATCTCCTCCCGAAAGCGTTGTAACGGCAATAATAGTTATCGAGCCACCGGAAGGAAACTGTACGGCTTTCTCATAAATCTTCGCCAAATCGGAATAGAGCGAGCCGGGCATCGAATCTTTCGACGGTATCTGATCCATGCGATTCGACACGATAGCAAGCGCATCGGCATAATTCGTCATATCGGTAAGGAGAACCAGCACTTTCTCATTTTTCTCTACCGCAAAATATTCCGCCGCCGTAAGCGCCATGTCGGGAATAAGAATACGCTCTACGGAAGGATCTTCCGTCGTATTGATGAAACTGACGATACGGTCAAGGGCGCCGGCGTTACTGAATGTATTTTTTAAAAAACAGATAGTCGTCGTTTGTCATGCCCATCCCTCCCAGTATAATTTTATCGGACTGCGCACGAAGGGCTACTAACGCCATTACCTGATTAAACGGTTGGTCGGGGTCGGCGAAAAAAGGTATTTTCTGTCCTGTCACCAGTGTATTATTAAGGTCTATACCCGCAATACCCGTGGCGATAAGTTCGGACGGCTGTTTGCGGCGCACAGGATTCACCGAAGGCCCTCCTATTTCGACTTCGCGTCCTTCAGGCACAGGGCCGCCGTCTATCGGATCGCCGTAAGCGTTGAAAAAGCGTCCTGCCAGCCGGTCGCCCACTTTCAGAACCGGAGCTTTACCCATGAAGACGACTTCTGCATTCGTACGAATGCCTTCCGTCCCCGCAAAAACCTGCAATGTCACTTCGTCGCCTTCGATTTTCACTATCTGCGCCAGCCTGCCGTCAATAGCTGCCAGCTCGTCATATCCCACACCCGTCGCCTTCAACGAGCATGTGGCTTTCGTAATCTTCGTGATCTTCGTGAATATCTTCTGAAATGCTTTTGTTGCCATAACTATGTTATTTTTTATTCTTTCCTTCCACTAACGCATCCGCCTGTTTGTCGTAGTCGTTAAACTTTTCACTTTTAAACGCCGAATAATTCATCTGTTTAAACAGATTTATAAGTCTTTTGAAATATTCCGACACTTCCACGAAATTATCGAATAAGAACTCCGTACGACAAATGTCGATCACCTTTTTCAGCATATAATATTGACGTTCAAGCGGACAGACGGAATCCACCGCATCAAAAGCATCCTGTTGCAAAATTACAAAATCGATCAGCTCCGACTTCCAGAATATTTCATGATAATCAACCGGCACACCGTCGTCGCCCAGAATATTTATCTGTTCCGATATTTCTTTACCGCGTTGCATGCGCGTCTTCACTTCGTTTACCATACCAATCCAGTCGGGCGATATGTGTTGTGATATATATTCCTCAAACTCAGGATATTCAAGATACTTGGAATAACTGTCTATCGGGTTTACGGCCGGATAACGTTTACGGTCGGCGCGCGCCTGTTCCAGCGCATAAAAACAACGCGCCACCTTCTTTGTATTTTCAGTGACAGGCTCTTTCAGGTTTCCTCCTGCGGGAGATACCGTACCAATAAAGGTCACGGAACCGGTAGCTCCGTTACTTAGCGTAACCATACCGGCACGGGCGTAGAAGTTCGCGACAATAGCCGATAAGTCCATCGGGAAGGCATCCTGCCCCGGCAGTTCCTCCAGACGGTTGGACATCTCACGTAACGCCTGCGCCCAGCGCGATGTAGAATCGGCCATCAGGAGAACTTTCAAACCCATCGTCCTGTAATATTCGGCAATCGTCATCGCCGTATAAACAGAGGCCTCACGAGCTGCCACGGGCATGTTAGAGGTATTGGCAATGATTACCGTACGTTCCATCAGCCGACGCCCAGTATGCGGATCGACAAGTTCGGGAAATTCTACAAAAATCTCTACTACTTCATTTGCACGTTCGCCGCAAGCTGCCATAATCACAATATCGGCTTCGGCCTGTTTGGAAATAGCATGTTGGAGCACGGTTTTTCCCGTACCGAACGGGCCTGGGATAAATCCCGTACCTCCTTCTACGATAGGATTTACCGTATCAATTATACGCACGCCTGTCTCAAGCAACTTATAAGGGCGCGGCTTTTCTTTGTAACAGACCACAGGTTTCTTCACCGGCCATTTCTGTATCATCGTTACCTCGCGGTCGTTCCCGGCATCATCGGTAATAACTGCTATAACCTGCTCGATCGTATATTGTCCGTTTCCGACAACCGATTTGACGGAATAAGTTCCCCCGAAAGTAAAAGGAACCATGATACGATGAGGCTGCGCGTTCTCTTCCACTTCGCCGAGCCAGGAACCGGCCGTCACCTTATCGCCGACTTTGGCAAGCGGCTTAAAATCCCACAAGCGCTCCCTGTCCAACGGATATGTATATTCGCCGCGGCGTAGAAAAACACCGTCCATCTTATCCAGGTCATTTTGTAACCCGTCGTAATTACGCGACAACATACCCGGGCCGAGTAAAACCTCAAGCATGTGTCCCTGGAACTCCGCCTCGTCGCCGACTTTCATGCCGCGCGTACTCTCAAACACCTGTACGTAAACGTTTTTGCCGATAACTTTAATAACTTCCGACATCAGGCGTACGCCGCCGACAGTAATATAACATATCTCATTTTGCGAGACCGCACCGTCAACTTCTACCGTCACAAGATTCGAAACGACGCCCTTTACTATCCCTTTAGTAACCATAATTTATCTGTTATTTTCTTTAAATTTCCCCAATGTTTCCGCGCTCTCATTTTTCATCGTATGTACAAGATTACGGAACGTTTCCCCGCCGGACGCCTTATCCAATGTCAGCCAACGTTCTATCATCTCCAGACGCAACAAATATGCGATAACGCTTTCTATATCAAAAAACCTGAAAAGCGTATGTTCTTCAAGCCAGTTCCAGCGCAGTACGTCAATTCGTTTTTCCCGTATCCGCAGGTCTTTTTCTTCCGAGATCTGCATAACCTCTGCCATATAGCCAACAGAATCCGTAATATTAAAATCACGCGCATTAGATAAACGAAGCTGTCTCGCGACCTCATTATCGCCAATAATAAACCGTTCTTTCTCAAGTCCGTGATTACGGCAGTTGATGGCCGTCATTACATTATTTATATTCAGATTCATCTCAAACCATGAAGACATGAATTTATTTCTACACTTCACCGCTTCATTATAATATAATGAGGACATCCTGTCTTCCCACAAAACATGCTCTTCAGGCACGGGCAACTCCTCTAAACCTGCGTAATAGTCCCTTATAAACGCCTCAAAATAAGCAGGAACATAGTATCCGGGCGGAATACGATTTTCGGTTTTCATCAATCCGCATATCTCCCTAAGCGTTTCTTCCGCAAAAATACCGCGTTCGTCAAAGTCACGTCCGCGTTCATAATGCAGATGCGCCAACAAATTTTGATTGTCAAATTTCAGGAAAAACCAGCGTACAATCTTTTTATCCCATACCGATAACATGGGGTCAATTTCCGCTTTAAAATCAGCCACGGAATAAATCAACTTCGTATCCTCCAATGATATCGCCGGCAATCCTGAAATTAAATAGTAATATTTACTCATCTCAGAATAACATTTCTATCAGTTGTGGACGCAGGAACTCTTTAAAATATGCGATAAATTCCTCATCGCCAAAACTAATTTTATACGTTCCGCCGGCAGGAGCTAATGTAAACGATGTCGCTTTACCGTTAACCTGCTCTATTTTAACGCCTTTATCAAGCAACTCTTTAGCGTTTGCTTCGAAATAATTTTTCAGCGCAACGGCATCCGCTGTCCTGATCGTTACGTTTTCGCCTTTCGCCCATTCTCCGGCAATTTCAAGTATTACTTTCTGCATAAAGGAAACGTCGGCTGTCGCAGCCTTTACATTGCCGGTTAAAATTTTATCCGTCACAAGATTCGCAATTTCACTTTTAAGAGCTTCAACCGACTGAGATGCAAAAAGACGCAATTCGGCTTCCGTATTCTTCTTCAGTTCCGACGCCATCTTCTCCGCATCCGCCAAAATCCGCTTCGCTTTATCCTCTGCCTCCCGGATGATGTTCGTTTCTTTTTCCTTCGCTGCAGAAATAATCCTTCCGGCTTCCTCATCGCCTTTTTCCACGCCTTCCCTGTAAATCTTGTCGGTCAGTTCCTGAATCTTTGTATCCATAGAGATCTATTTAATTTTCCTGTTATAACTATACGTAATTCTTTTACTCTAAAATTTCAGGCTACAAAATTAAAAAAAATCTGTTCATACGCGAATTATATAGACGAAAAAATGAACTTTTGCCGGACATTTTTATCGGTCTGTGTGGAATGTCGAAAATTTCATGTACATTTGCAGCCGAATTTTACATAATTGCCTCGCGCAATAAAACGAGTTATTAAACATTAAAAATAAAACAAGATGAAAAATTTATTACAAACTATCGAAAAGACATTCATTTCTTTCACAGGAGACGCTAACGCTCAAATCGAAAAAGGAAACAAAGCGGCAGGCACACGCGCTCGTATAGCTTCTCTGGATTTAGAAAAACTACTAAAAAAATTCAGGAAAGAATCTTTGGAAGCGTCAAAGAATTAATTCTAATCCGAAAACAATAAAATGAGGCGATTTTTAGTATGAAAATCGTCTCTTTTGTTACACGACAAGCAATTTATCCGATTTATTTTGGATAAACAGAAAAGATTTAAGTACATTTGCCACATTATTATTAAAGTAAAATGATTTATGAAAAATACACGTCGTAATTTTATTAAACAAGTAACAGCCGCAGGTATAGGAACTGCAGGGCTGATGGTAGCAGATCATGCTTCTGCCGCATTAAACAACGGCACCGAAACACAGCAAAAGAAAAAAACGGCCGGAAAAGATGATGGTAAATTAAAATTCGGATTCATCGGTACGGGATCAAGATGTCAGGAACATATTAATAATGTATTAGCCATCCCTGATAATAAAATCGTAGCCATCTGCGATATTCAGAAAGGTCCCTTAGAAAGGACTTTGCAACACATTGCAAAATTTAATGTACCCGAACCGAAAGTGTATACCGGAAGCGAACGGGAATTTGAGAAAATGTTGAACAACGAGGAATTTGACTGTGTGATTATTGCAAGCCCGTGGGAATGGCATGCGCCAATGTCGGTGGCAGCAATGAAAGCCGGCGTTCCGTATGTCGGGGTAGAAGTGTCGGCGGCGAACACGATCGAAGAGTGCTGGGATTTGGTAAACACTTCCGAAACGACGGGAAGCCAACTTAACATCATGGAAAATGTGTGTTACCGCCGCGACGTAATGGCGGCATTAAACATGGCGCGCCAAGGACTGTTCGGCGAGATGATACATGGAAGATGCGGATACCAGCACGATTTGCGCGACGTGAAATTCAACGACGGCGCAAGCTATTCCTATAAGGAAGGCGGCGAACTGCGCATGGGGCCGACAGCTTATGCCGAAGCTCAATGGCGCACTCAACACTCCATCACACGCAACGGAGATGTTTACCCGACACACGGCATCGGCCCTGTTGCCAATTGTATGGATATCAACCACGGTAACCGCTTCCTTTCTTTGAGTTCTATGGCGACACAATCGCGCGGCCTGCACAATTTCATTGTAGAAAAAGGCGGCCCGAACCATCCGTATGCGAAGATTAATTTCAACCTCGGAGACATTGTCACCACAATGATTAAATGTGCAAACGGACAAACGATTATCGTAACGCACGATACCAACCTGCCCCGCCCGTATTCGTTAGGATTCCGCATTCAAGGGACAAAGGGCTTGTGGATGAACGACGGCAACAACGTTTACGTGGAAGGACAGTCAAAACCTCATCGTTGGGACGAGTCGGACGAATGGTTTAAAAAATACGACCATAATCTGTGGAGTTCGCTGGAAGCAAAAGCAAGAGAGGCCGGTCATGGAGGCATGGATTTCATTATGATGTATGATTTCATCGATGCCATCCGCAACAAAAAACCGGCG
This sequence comes from Tannerella sp., assembly GCA_031258835.1. GTDB lineage: Bacteria > Bacteroidota > Bacteroidia > Bacteroidales > Tannerellaceae > Tannerella. The sequence continues at coordinate 2,226 of JAIRMH010000066.1, read as the reverse complement.
CCTATGGATTGCTACGATGCCGCAGCCTGGAGCGCCATTTCCGGATTGTCGGAAATGTCCGTCGCGCGAGGAGGCGCATTAGTCGATTTCCCTGATTTTACGCGCGGCCAATGGATACACCGGAAACCGATATTTGCTTTATAATATCAACAAAGAACAGCGACACGGCAACAAACTTCTTCCTGTACGAACGCAACACCATATACGGCATGATAGCAAAGAGGCTGCCCCCAACATGGGGGCAGCCTCTTTTTTGTCGGCCTGTTGACATTTTCGTCGCTACTGAGCGCGAAGTTGTCGCCAACCTGCCTGCGTCAATACACTACCTTTATCGCCTTATTTCCGGATTGTATGATGTATACTCCGCGGGCAGGCAGCGTGAGATCCGCTTCGCTGCCGGTCGAGACACTGCGGTGAACCAGTGCGCCGGTGAGGGCGTATACGTTCCACGTCCGGCCGGCGGTGAGGCCGGTTATGTGCAGCGTGGCGCCTTGCATCCAAGCTTTCAGCTGCGAGGCGGACGGCGGAGTTTCGAGGCCGGTCGGCGTTACCGTATGGGAGATTTTTGCCGACACGGAAGGCAGGCCTTCGCCGCTGACGGTCAGGGTGGCCGTGTACGTTCCGGTCGACAGGCCGGTGCGGGACGTGAGCACGACGTCTGTTTCGTCGCCGGCTGCAAGGCCGTCAATCGTGGCGGAGGGCAGCGTGAAGGCGTCAGCGCCGGCGCCGGTGAGGGCGAGCGTCAGTGCGCCGGTGGCCGTGTTACCAGTGTTGACGATGCGTACCGTCAGGCTGCCGGGCGCATGGAGCAGTTCGACACGTTTCACGGGCACGGAGACGTGGGGCGTGGCCACGATGACACCTGTCACGAAGGTCGCCGTGGCACGGGAGGCGCCTTTGGTGAGTGTGACCGTGAAAGCGAACGAGCCGTTAACACCTGCCGGAACGGCTTCCGTACCGGCCGTGGCCGGCGTGAAGGCGGTCACAGACACTGTCGCTTCTGTGGGCATTTCGGCCGAACGAAGTTGCAGGCCGTGCGACTGCCCTAACAGGACGCCCAGCGTGCCGACAAGCCACGTGCGGAGGCTTTCCGCGTCGGTGGCCGTGACCTGCGCCATGCGGAAGACACCGCCTTCGATAGCCGAACTGGCGGTTTCGACGTCTTCACTGTCGAGCGTCGCCTGCGTCTTGCGGAACGTCGCCCGAACGGTGACAGCGTATGCCGGCATCGTGAACGTGCGCGTATTACCCGTGCCGCTCAGGGCGACGGTGGTCACAGATGCGCCGGTGCGGAAAGCCGTCACTGCATCCGGCTCGTAACCGGCGGCTGGCGCGAGGATCAACGTCACGGTCGCACCGGCACGGGCGGATGTCGTGCTGGTCGAGACCGTACCGTTGGTAGTCGGCGCGACGGTAACAGCGTATGACGGTGGCGTTGGGTCGCTTACCGTCACGCGGGCTGCGTTGCTGCGGTTCGTGGCTGTCGTAGCGCCGCTCACGCCGGTGTTCGTGTTCGTCACCTCGACGTAGTAATACGTCGTGCCGGCTGTAGCGGTCGGGGGCGAGTAGCTGCTGTTCGTAGCGCCGCCGATAGATGTGCCGCCGCCGGAACTGTTCGTCATGTTGCGGTACCACTGATACGAGAGCGTACCGCCGTCGCTGACGGATGCCGTGACCGTGAGGGTGACGCCGCCGCCAGCGCTTACCGTCGCTCCCTGCGGATGATTGCTGATGACGGGCGTTTGAGCATTGACGAGCACGTTCACCGTGACGGCAGCCGGAGCGCTTGGCGTCGTAGCCGTCGTCGAGCCGGTGATGGTCACGCCGGAGTTCGTGTTCGTCACTTCGACGTAGTAATATACTGTGCCGGACGTAGCGGTTGGAGGCGAGTAGCTGCTGCCTGTCGCGCCGCCGATGGATGTGCCGCCGCTGTTGCTGTTCGCCGTGTTGCGGTACCACTGATACGAGAGCGCACCGCCGTCGGGGGAAGAAGCCGCAACTGTGAGGGTGACGCTGCCGCCCGCGCTTACCGTCGCGCCCTGCGGCTGACTGCTGATGACGGGTGCGACCGCATGGACGAGCGCCTTCACGGTGAAGGCGGCCGGGACGCTGGCGACGGTGGCTGTCTGTGCGCCGTCGGCACTTGTGTTGGTATTCGTGACCACGACATAGTAATACGTCGTACCGGCCGTAGTGGTCGAGGGCGAGTAGCTGCTTCCCGTCGCG
>JAIRMH010000025.1 GCA_031258835.1 Tannerella sp. | reverse complement strand
TGCATCGGCGGCGAGCCGGAAGCCCAAAAAGTTGTGGCGGCTATCGAGGAAAGAATAGTAGTCTATGCGATACGAGACGCGAGCACATTCTGCAACGATGACCCAACTGCCACCACGAATGACACGGCATGCGCCTGAAGAGGCGCCTTTAGGATTCGTTTGTGCGGAAGCGCTGTAAGCGCCATACCAGTCGCTGCACCATTCCCATACATTGCCGCTCATATCATAAATGCCAAGTTCATTCGCCGATTTTGTTCCCGGCAAATGAGTCCGGTCGCCGCTGTTATCCCAGTACCATGCCACGCTGTCAACCGTATTGCTACCACTGTACTCGTATCCCCTGCCGTTAGCGCCTCCTCTTGCCGCATACTCCCACTCTGCTTCGGTAGGAAGCCGGTATGTCCCGCCTGTCTTTCGATTCAGTTTAAAGATAAAGCCATCAGAATAATAGGTAATGCCGTCAATGACTTCACTCTCGCCGTTCGTCCCGACAATATCGTACCAACTTACCCGCTCAACAGGCAAATCATCTCCGCTGAAATAGGATGGATTATCCCCCATCACCTCAAACCACTCCTTCTGCGTAACTTCGTATTTCCCGATATAAAAGTCGCTCAAAGTCACCTTATGAGCAGGCATCTCCGCCTTACTGCAATCGCGATCCTGTCCGGAAGCGCACCCCATTGTGAACGTCCCGCCTCTGACAAAAATCATCTCATTTTCTTCCCGCTCGTCCATCTTCTCATCGGGCTGACAGGAAGAAACGATCAACAGCGCCGCTATTATATTTTTACAGGTATTCATACGGCTTATCAGCGTCACGAATACATTTTTACCGGTATTCATACTGTTTATAATTCATTAAAGGCTGTTTCGAGCCATGTTATATGGTTTTTAAAAAACTGTATGTCGCAATCCACTTCCTTGTCGAACGAGCCAAGAGGGATTCCGCCAACGTGGATTCGCTGGTCCAGGATGTCCCAGCGTTGAAAATTCAACTTCTGCGATTCATATAACTCCTGCCGCAATACTTCAAAATAGTCGAGCATCTCCGTCGCTGTCGACTTGTATTCAGCCCAAACGGATTTTACAAGCGCCTTGAAATCGGCATCCTGGAGCATTCTGTCAAAATAGAAACCGCCGCCATTCAAAACCCAGTAATCAGCCGGACGCGGACGCGCACCTTCATACCATCCGATCCCTGTTGTCCATTCAAAATCCCAGACCGGCCCCATCGTCAGTTTGCTGTTATCGCCCGTGTCGTCTTTGAGCAGATAAAAATTGGTATCTATATTTGCAAGAATCTGCTGAAATACAAACCATCGCGCAAAACTATACATGTCGATATATTGCTTGAATCCTTTGTCGGGGTCACTGAACGACGAAGAGGCCAGCGCTGTTTCAAAATCATCGATATATTTGCGGATATACTCCACCTCCTGCTCTGTAATATCATCCGTATCAGGGTTCTTAAAACTCCAGCCATACCTTCTTACGGCAGATTCAAACCATACCGGTTCTTCTCTGTAATAATCGTCGCGCTCAATGATATAGCCCCGGGAAGGTACGTTGATTCTGTTTTTGCCCTGCTCAATATGTTCCGTCAGGTTGTAGTTTCCAATATATTCACCGTTAAAGAAGACTTCGACAAACCGGTATTTAGGCGTCCACGGAAAATTCATCCTTTCGCTCAGTTTTAGCGCAAATGCTGTCCGCATAAGCGTTTTGTCGCCATAATTGGCAAGCGCCACCCAGTCTTTCTCGGCGCCCATTCCCAACAAGTCTGCTTTCTCGTACAATTTTATTTTGAAAGGTTTCTTTGGATAATTAAACCACGTAGCATTCCCTCTGCCACGAATCTGTATCGCGTTATGATGAAGCGTATCACCCTTATATTTGATTGTCATTGAGGCGTCTACATATTCTTCTTTCGAAAAAATACGCTTTTGGGTTACAGTCTCTATAAGCACGACCGGCAAGCCTGTATCAATAAGAGCTTCTGTGACGGTAAACTTATTGGAAGTATCGGTTTCTTCCTCCTCATCGCAGTTCATAAGCAGAAGCGACAGCATCAGCAATGCTGTTTTTTTAATAATCCTGCTTTTGTTTAATATCCTGTCCATAATAACAATAGTTCGTTCAAAAAATCATATCCGCCATAGAAGTTTATTAACGACAAAAGTACATGAAAATTCCGAATTTCCAAGTACGTGCAACGAAAAAAAAAATTACCGAGTACCATTGCAGGGCTGAAATTGCCCCTCTCTCGCCGATCTGCTCGACACTCAAAACTTCCTCCAACAAGGCTGCGACCAACACGTCGAAGCCGCTACGGAGTATTACATGAAGCGGGCAGAACTGTTTTTCAATTTCATACATTTGCACTTGCACTTGGAAAATCCAAGTTTTTCATGTAGTTTTGCACGACTTTTTAAGATGAAACAGATATCGGCACAACAGCAAATAAACACGACGGCGTTTCATATTTTGGCCGCTTTGAGTGTAAGCCATTGCATGAACGACGCCCTGCAGTCGATTGTGTCGGCATCGTATCCGATCATTAAGGACGAACTGCAGTTGACATTCCAGCAAATCGGGCTTATCACGTTGACATATCAAATTTCAGCATCGGTGTTTCAACCGATCGTGGGGCTTTATTTCGATAAACGTCCGTCGACATGGTCGTTACCCGTCGGTATGACATTCACACTGATGGGGTTAATTTCGTTGGCTTTTGCGACGACGCTTACATGGATGCTCTTTTCCGTTTTTCTGGTAGGCATGGGGTCGTCGACGTTTCATCCCGAAGCGTCGCGGTTAACATACTTGGCTTCGGGCGGGAAGCGTGGGCTGGCACAGTCGGTGTTTCAGGTAGGCGGCAATCTGGGCGGCTCGCTGGGGCCGCTGATGGTTGCAGCTATCGTGGCGCCATATGCCCGCAGTAACATCGCCTATTTTTCTATCCTGTCGTTCATCGCCATCGTCGTAATGTTTTTTATCAGTCGCTGGTATAAAACACGTTTACAGTATATATTCCGACAGAAAGCGACAGTAAAACGTCACGTTCGACCGCCATTGCCATTAGGAAAAACTATTTTCACGATTTTGATACTGCTGATACTCATCTTTTCGAAATATGTATACATGGCAAGCCTGACAAGTTATTACACATTTTATGTAATCGAAAAATTCGATGTGACGGTACAACATTCCCAGATCTATTTATTTGTATTCCTTATTGCCACAGCAATCGGGACGTTGATAGGCGGTCCCCTCGGCGACAAAATAGGGCGCAAATATGTGATATGGCTGTCGATCGTCGGCGCCGCGCCTTTTGCTCTGATGATGCCCCATGTCGATCTGGCATGGACAGCTACGCTGAGTTTCTGTACCGGACTAATGCTCTCATCGGCTTTTCCCGCAATACTGGTGTATGCGCAAGAGTTACTGCCCTATAAACTGGGACTTGTTTCGGGATTGTTTTTCGGCTTCGCTTTCGGCGTAGCGGGAATAGCATCGGCCATTCTCGGCAAACTGGCCGACATTCACGGCATTGAAGCAATATACAATATATGCGCATACATGCCACTGATAGGGCTAATTGCTTTTTTGCTTCCAAATTTAAAAAAATAAAGACGCTTCCCGACTACTTTTTAATGATCTTATTAATTATTTTTCGAGTGTCCGTTTGTATTATAAACAAGTACAATCCTTGCGGCAATGTGGCGATGGAGACAGTTTCGCGGTTGCCTGCAAGCGTTCGGCGACGAAGTTCGCGGCCGGACATGTCGAGAATCGTAACAACAGCCCCGACAGGTGCATTGTCGATGACGACCCGGTCTGTAGCCGGATTCGGATAAACCGATATGATAACATCCGGTATTTTTTCTGATTCCGATGGTATTGTCACCGATGTCCATGCGGTATAGGTATCTTCATATTCTTTCAACAACGGTGAATTTCCGAATCTGCTGGAACAGACTGTTTTTACCTGACGGCCTTGATCATCATATTCACGGTCGTAAACATTTTCATTTTCGTATTGCCTTTCTTCGCCTTCGCCGTCTATCCACAAATCCTGATCGTATTCCCATGTTAATTCACCGTAGCTATTATAAGTCACTTCTCTTTTGTACTTTTCACCGTCGTAATTTTCTTCTATCCGGTAACTGCCGTTTTCGTCAAGTATATAAAGGAATATGGATTGTACGATTTCGGAATCGACCGTATAGATTATGGCTATTTGCGTATGATCGTCATTAACTGTTGTTCGTATTTGGGCATGTAAGACATCGCCGTCTATGGTTATGTTTGCATCGGCATTGTAAAATATTTGGTGCAAGGTATAATCGTCGGCGAAATTTCCCGCATCATAATCGGCGTCATCGGAAGAAAGCGGTGCCAGGCTGTACGGGTTGAAATATTGGTCATTCCACACGATTTGAATATTTTCGTAGGCGACTTCGCGTTTTACGCCATCTTCCGTCCAGCTGTCGACAACTTTGGTTATTCGGTCGTTGTCATCCCATATATAAATCATTGAACTTTTTTCTCCCGCCCATTCATATTCGTAACGAGTTATGCGTCCCTTATCGTCGAAGGTATAACTGTGATCTGTTTCCATCTGTTCCGTATCAAGTTGATAGCGCCGGATGGCAGTACGGACACCGTTGTCGTTCACAACCGCTTCCATCCTTGAATCGAGATGCCATGAGGACTTTTCGTGATCCCACGTTTCGAACTGGTACCACAGTTGCATGCCTTTGTCATCATAAGCGAATATCCTCCGGTATTTACTGTCATTATAGTAATTATAGTAATTACCGGCGAACTCTTCTTTTGTTCTTACAAATTCACCGTTCGGCAGCCGGTGGTATTCTATCACGACAGAATATTGCAAGACATAATTCCATCCGTCAGGATTAAACGGATCCGCATTACGATCGTAATATTTCAGTGATGTAACATGTCCATAATCGTCATATTCACATTCGTATTTTGATTTTCTCGGCCCCTCAATGGTTTGAATTATGTCAGATTCTCTGAATATTGTTGTGGGGCGTGCAACCTGTTTTGTTGCAGGGTCACTAACTGCTATTCCCGACTGCAAAGGGAAGACACGCCGTTCACCCGTCTGTTGGCGATTGAGATTTCGGAGTTGTATTTCCGTGACATCCCCTTTGTGTATCCTTAAAAACCTGGAAGTTTGTCCGTTCACCTGCCCTGTAAGCAACAGACAAAATATACATGTGGAGCAAAGTATCTTCTTGATCATGATATATACTTTATAAAACTTAAATAATTTCACAAATCTAATTTTTTATACGGTCGCAGTAGCTGACGATTATGCTTTCGAAGCAAATGCCAGCGCATACATCTTCATCTGTTTAAGCATAGCCATAAGTCCATTTGAACGGGTAGGAGAAAGGTGTTCCCGAAGTCCTATCCGCTCTATAAAATAAAGATCAGCGCTACAAATGTCCTGTGGCGCGTGACCGGAAAGAATACTGATCAAAATAGATACGATACCGTTGACGATAATAGCATCACTCTGTCCCTGAAAAAGAATTTTCCCGTCTTCCAGACTGGCATGTAACCACACCCGGCTCTGACATCCTTCGATAAGGTTGCTTCCGGTCTTATATTTGTCATCCAAAGGAGTTAATGAATTACCCATTTCAATAAGTAATGCATATTTATCCATCCAGTCATCAAACACGGAAAATTCTTCAATTATCTCATTTTGTTTTTCATCAATTGTCATGAATAAACGATTTTAATTTTTTGACGATATAAACTGACACCCTTCTTTGCAGCCTGTTTCATACAAATCTCGCTGCAAATAAAGATATTATCAGCAAATTTTCAAATTGCAATCATACGCTACGCGACAAAATTACATGAAAAACTTGAGTTATCCAAACACATGCGAAATGAAAAAAGTTTTTTACAAAGGAAAACTACAAAAAAGATTGTCCCATCTCTTGGAGACGTTTTTGTAGTTGCTTGATATCCACAGCATGTACGTCCGGATTTTTTGACCGGTATATTTGTCCGGCTGCAACGCCGACGGCCTCGCCGGTTACAAGACATGGCGGCATGACACGAAGGCTGCCGTGCGCATATGAATCCGTAGAAATACAACGTCCGGCTACTAAAACATTTTTTAATCCTTTGGGAACAAGACTGCCAAAAGGTATCCCATGCGATTCGCCTTTCTCATAACGCGGATAGTTTGTCGCGCCGGATTTATGCACATCGATATAATAAGCATTACGCCCGATGCTGTCTTCAAATGAACGGCGCGACAACCAGTCTTCTAATGTAAACGTATAATCACAGACTATACGGCGGCTTTCACGTATTCCCATCAAAGCGCCTGTTGCGCTCAAATAAGAACCGCCGAATACGGACGGCTGGAACTCTTTCATTCCGTCATGCAATTGTTTTACCAATTTACGACCAGTCATAATAGCCGAAGATAACGAAGCAGGATCGATACTGTTTACCGTCACGTGTCCGGCATTGAATGTCAGTACGGAAGGTCCCACTACTTTGTCGTTCATATGCGCATCCTTGACCAACGGATACTTTGCTGATTTCAGCATTTGGTGTACAGGGCTTTGCTTATTATTGGTATGCACAGAACTTCCGATCATGGAATATTGATACATATCTACATTCGCTAACGAAAAACAAAGCGTCCCCTGCTGTACGTTACCTTCGTCGTCTCCCATTTTAAAATCCGCGCCTGCCCAGGCCGCCACATCGCCGTCTCCAGTACAGTCGATAAACAATTTCGCTTTATATGCCGTCAACCCTGCCTTGTTTGCCACAATAACGGCATCTACCACATCCTTGCGTTTCATTTCAACTGCGGCCACTTGACTAAAGAACAAAACCGTTACGCCGAAAGAGGCGACCAGGTCGTCATATACGCGTTTGAGTTGTTCGCAATTGATAGGCACCCAGTCGTCGTACTTCACATGTGGAACACCTTTTTTAGCTTCAAGAAACACTTTTTCGGCTAATCCCTTGTAGATTATCTTCTCTTTATCGGTAAACGGACACCAGGCGTTCAGCAATCCCGACGTACCCATACCTCCCAGTGCACCGGTACTTTCAATCAACAACGCGCGAGCACCTTCCCTTGCTGCGGCTGCAGCGGCCGTACACCCCGATGGGCCTCCTCCGGCTATAATAACATCATATCCGCCGGTCAATGCAATGCCGGCCTTTTCAGGAGAGATGGCGGCGGCTACTGCCGCCACCGGATTACTCGTTGCAACAGAAACAAGGCCTGCCGCTCCCATACTTCGAATAAATTTTCTTCTTTTCATATCTTTTTATTAATGTCTTCACCATCCGGGATTTTGCTCCAGTAATTTGTTAGCTTCCAGCTCCGAAACGGGAATCGGCAACAAATAGTGTTTATCCTCTATTATAGAAGCAATTGCAGGATTTTGCTTCATCATCGCCTCTTTCAGCTTCCCCGTACGGAGCAAGTCGAATCGACGTTTCCCCTCAAAAGCGAACTCTCTGCGGCGTTCGAGCAGAATTATATCCAAAAACTCATCTTTGGAAAGTCCTTGTCTGATATCTATGTCCGAAATATCGTTCTGCGGTTTGCCGAAAGCTCTACGACGCACGATATTCAGTTTTTCATACGCTTCCGGATCTGAAGCATTGATCGCATTTAGCGCTTCCGCACGCATTAACAGGATCTCCGAATAACGAATAATCGGGTAATTATTCTCACTTCCGGCAGAACGTACGGCAAGAGGTGACAAATCAATAAATTTGTTTACATAACAGGGGAACTCATAGTTAGGCGGTATGTTAGGATATTCTTCCGGCGTATAAACGCGGGTATTGATATCGCGACGCAAATCGCCCTCTTCGTAACATTCATAATGATTTCTTGTTACCGGATTATCGCCGTAACCTACCCATCCATTAATATTGACGAACGGAGGACGATAAAAACCGTTAAAATTGCTTCCCGCCACTCCCGGCGTGTTCCTCATATATTGAATTTCATAAAGCGATTCCTTGCCGTTTTCGTTATCCAGATTGAAGTTGTCGGCATAATTTTCCCACAGACTGTAACCCATTTGCATAATTTCAGTCGTCTTACTCACCACATTTTGATAATCACCCCGTATCAGATAGGTCGACGCCAACAGACCGGCAGCCGACCCTTTGGTCGCTCTTCCCAAATATCCTTCAGGGAGGTTGTTTACTTCAGGCAATACCGATTCGGCGATCTTAAGATCCTCTATCATCTGCGCATAACATTCATCTGCACTGTTACGCGCTACTTCAAGGTTATCCAAACTGAGCGTTTCCGTCAGAACCAACGGCACGCCGCCATATGTCTGTACCAAATTATAATAAGCCAGCGCACGAAGAAATTTCGCTTCGCCGATTAATTGCGCTTTCGACTGAGCGGAAATAATATCCTCATTCATCCTGCCTGTGTTTTCAATGGCAAAATTCGCTCTGTTTATAATGCGGAAAAGGCTATTCCATACCGCATATATAAGATTAGTATTTGCATCATACTGAAATTTATCCAAAGCATTCTTGTCTAAATTAGTAGTAGTACGTCCGCCACTCCATTCCGCATCATCGGTACCCTGACTTTGCAGCACTTCCCAAAACTGATTGTAAACATCGTTACCCGGAAAAACGGAATATACGCCATAAACAGAGGCAACGGCATCCCCTTCCGATTTGAAAAAATTTTCCGGGCTTAAATTGGATGCCGGAACCAAATCCATATCAGTACAAGCGACAATTGTAATCAAACTAATTGCAAAACATATTATTTTCTTCATAATCTTCATATTTTAACGATTAAAAATTGACATTCAATCCAAATATTACCGTTTTAGCCAGTGGATATGTAAAATTATCATATCCGCCACCTAAATTATCCGACCCATACCTGCTTACTTCCGGATTGTTTCCCGAGTAACCGGTAAAAGTAAAAAGGTTCTGTAAAGAAGCATACAAACGCAAACCGGTCATGTATTTTGTAAATGATAACGCACGGGGAGGAACATTATAACCCAGCGTGATGTTTTGTATTCTTAAATAAGAGCCATCTTCTACATACTGACTGGACACGCGCATCACCGCTTTGGATCTGTACAGGCGTGGCATCGTATTACTTTGATTCTGTAGCGTCCAGCGATTAACGGTAGAAGTAAACATGTTGATCGCCCCCTGCATGTCTTCCATTCTTACGCGCGTGCCGTTATATATATCATTGCCGTAAGAATATACGGCGTTAATATTTAATTCGAAATTCTTACAGGTAAAAGTATTACCGAATCCTCCGAAAAAATCCGGCTGCGCACAGCCTATAATCATACGATCCAAGTCGTTAATTTGCCCGTCTGGCGTTCCGGCCGGACCGTTGATATCTTTAAATCGCATATCTCCATATTTAGCTGTTGGTTGGGCTGATGATGCAATATCATCCGTCGTACTGAAAATCCCGTCAAACACATATCCGTAGAAAGTACCCAATGGCTCTCCTACCTTAATGATACGGCCTAAATGAATACCACTCTCTTCCTGTGCCGGTTGACTTGGGTAAATAAAAGAAAGTTCTCCAAGGTTGATTACTTTATTCCTGTTAAAGGTAATGTTGAAATTCGTATTCCACGTAAAAGCGCCTTCCAGCGGAACGGCATTTATGGCTAACTCAACACCTCTGTTCTCTACTTTTCCTACGTTTTTCAACCCTGATGTAAATCCTGATGTAGAGGGAATCTTTACGCTCAGCAACAAGTCATTTGTTTTCTTATAATAGGCGTCTATTATCATATTCAAACGATTATTAAAAAAACCTATATCTATCCCGGCATCGTATTGTGCCGTCGTTTCCCATTTCAGTTTGGTATTGGCAACCTGCGAAGGGTAATAACCTGTTTCCTTCTGTCCGTCCACTTGATAGGCGGTCGACCCCAGCAAGGCATACGAGGGATAAACGCCGATACCGTCCTGATTACCTGTGATTCCAAAGCTGATACGAGGTTTGAGATTGCTGAATATACCGGCGTTTTTGACGAATGTTTCTTCGGAAGCTCGCCAGGCCAGAGCCGCAGACGGGAAATAACCCCAACGGTTACTTTTACCGAATCGCGAAGAACCGTCAGCACGGAAAGATGCCGTCAGCAGATATTTCGAATCAAATGCATAATTTATCCTGCCCAAACAAGAATTCAACGCCCATTCGCTCAATGTCGAATAGGGGGCGTCAGCAGTTGTCCCCGCCCCCAGATTGTTCATTTGAAGAATATCGTTTAAGAACCCGTATGAGCCACCCCTGAACGCATTGTTGACAGAAGATTGTTGCGTGTATCCTGCCATGCCCGTAAAAGCATGCTTTTCCCAATTGCCCGTATATGTCAGGATATTCTCATTAATCCACATGAACGTGCTGTTTGCGCTTTTAGAGGCTATTCCTCCTTTAAGTCGCCCGTTATATACCGTATTGGGATTATAATTATCCGACATGGAATAAATTATGTCTATTCCTAACGACGACCGGAATTTCAGTCCCCTGATAATATCCCATTCCACATACAGGTTATCCAGCGTCCGGAATTGAGCGGTTTTGTCTACCATATCATTAATAACTGCCACCGGATTATCAAAGACAATTACGCCGGCGTCGTCGGCATACGAATAGCTCCCGTCATCTTTCCATACCGGGAGATTAGGCGGTGCAATCAAACGCGTTAATAACACATTATTCCCTGCCCTGTCGTTGTCGACCCTGGTTAAGTTCAGATTTATACCTGCTTTTATTGTAGAAGAAATAGCGTGGTCTATATTAGCCCGGAAAGCGATTTTTCGCATATCGGTCGCCTTGATAATTCCTTTCTGGTCGAACATATTAAAGGATGTGAGAAATGAAGTTTTATCATTACCTCCCGAAATAGACAACTGATAATTCTGCACAAGCGCATTCTCATTTGCCGTAAGAGCCTGCCAGTCGGTTGTCTGCGGAATGACATTCTCATTGTACATCGGTTCGCCGTCCGAATTTACCAGCGCCTCATTAGCAAGTTTTTCAAAAGTCGGAGCATCAAGCACATCAAATTTCTTAGCCACATTCTGAACGCCCCAATAGGTGTCGAATGAAACAAGCGAACGTCCGCTTTTACCTCTTTTGGTAGTAATAATGATCACACCATTCGCTCCTCTCGAACCGTAAATGGCTGTTGAAGAAGCGTCCTTCAACACTTCTATCGATTCAATGTCGGATGTTGGAATCGAATTTAACGGATTCAAATCCGTCTGACTACCCGTAGCGCCCGGATATATAGGAACGCCATCTATTACATATAAAGGTTCATTTCCGCCTGAAATAGAATTACCTCCGCGAATACGCACCGTTGAAGAAGCGCCGGGCATACCGGAATTTTGCACCATGTGTAACCCTGACGCCTGTCCCTGTAATATCTGATCTACGGACCTGATACTTATCCCTTTTACATTGTCCACCCGAATAGACCCCACCGAACCGGTCAAATCGCTTTTGCGAACTGTTCCGTATCCTATCACAACGACTTCCTCAAGCGCCTGCGCATCTTCTATCAGTTTAATTATAAGGGGCGCCCTGTCCGAAGACAAAACTCTTATTTCCTGCGTAATATACCCGATGTAAGATACTTGCAGTACGACATCGTCTCTCACGGTGAGAGAGAAATTTCCGTCAACGTCCGTCGACGTACCATTTGAAACGCCTTTTTCAATAATATTCGCCCCGACGACAGGGGCGCCGTTTTCGTCGACGACTGTTCCATAGACGCGCTTGCCTGTTTGCTGAGCAATCGCCGGAAGGATGGCGAGAAATACGTCTTTCCTGTTCAGCACGATCTGACGGTCGCTGATGGCATACGAAATATCGGCGTCACGGAAAAGGTTATCCAACACCGAAGTTATATTCTCATTATTCGCCTTAATCGATACTTTACTTTCAACATTTACGATTTTCTTGTTGTAAAGAAAACGAAATTCGCTCTGTTCTTCAATGCCGTTGATAACGTCCTCGACGGTCGCATCGTTCAGGTGAAGATTTATCAGGGTTGTCTGGGAATACGTATTCATCCCCATGACTTGTGCTACGCCTATAAGCATTAATAAAATGTAAATTCTCATGATATTAACAACTTTAACGACATATTTATGCCGTACGATTTTTTTAATTAAGAAATTGTTCATACATTTGTATCCGTTTTTTTTATGATTGATTTGGTTAACACTCGCAACAACCGAACGTTAAGGGAAAGGTCTGGTACACCTTTCCCTTTTTGGTGTGTTGTAGATAAATTTCATTTGTTTACTTTCCTGTTTCC
>JAIRMH010000005.1 GCA_031258835.1 Tannerella sp. | reverse complement strand
CCTTATTTCAATGCCGTACAGGTGAAATATGCATACGCCGTTACTTGCCACAAGGCTCAGGGCGGACAATGGAGTAATGTCTTTCTGGATACGGGATATGTCACGAAAGAAATGATGGGCGAAGATTTCTACCGGTGGCTCTACACCGCTTTTACACGTGCAACGAAACGCCTTTATCTGGTAAACTGGAGATTAGAGAATAACGGAAATGATTAATTGTGACGGATTATTCGTTTTTGAAAAAAATAAATTATATCTTTGCCGATAAGTGTACAAGGCACATAACATCTTCTTTGTATTACGGCAAAATACTTTAGAATTATGGCGAATAATGATAAAATACAACAGATCGTATCTAATATTAAGCTATTAAACGACTTAACGAATAGCATGATAGATTCGGAAATATACCCCGTATCGTTTTTCAGTCAGGCGTTTGACCTGATGCAAAAGATACAGGGCGATTTCCATAAACTGGAAGCGGGCCAGGTGGAACTGTTTGCTTCACAAATGAAAAAGCATCAGGCGCTGATCTTATCCATCCATCAGCAAATGCGCCATATAGACGCTACAACCGCCGACCCTCCCGCTGCCTCAACCGTGCCGAAGGCCGCACAATCATCTGTAACAGGTCAGGCTCCCTTTAAAAAAGAGGTAATCGCCGGACAACAGGAGGATAAACAGAAAAAAGGTTCATTCTTAAGCCGTTTAGGTATTGCCAAGGAACCGGCGACACATAAAGCGCCTGTCCGGGAGCCGGCAGCAAATACGAAATCTGCCGCAGATCCCTCTCCTGTCGCAAAGACGGAAGGTGTTTCCGGCAGAACTTCACCTCAAACGATCTCCGAAACGCAATCTCCCGTCAAAAAAACGGACGTCCCCCCCGTGGGGCCGGCGTCTAAAAGCATAGAGGCGCCCATACGGGTGCCGACAACAAAGCCTTTTGCAGAAAAAACGCTGCCTGAAAAGGATCTTCCGGTAGAGAAAACGCCGGCGCCGGCTACATCAGAAACCGTCAAAAGAACGGCGAAATCTACGATCACCCTGCCTGAATCATCGACAGAGCGGATAACACGTCCGCTACGCCCGGAGGGTGGACAAACGCCTTACGGAACAAGTAAAACGCCGGAACCTAAAGCCGCAAACGCTTCCGGCAGAATACCTGCGGAAGGCAGCGCTCCCCCGTCCGTAAACGATGCAATGGAAAAGCGGAAATTATCGGATCTGCGAAAAGCATTCAGCCTGAATGATCGTTTCCTTTACCGCCGTGAACTGTTCGGAGGGAACGAAGATGTGATGAACAGAGTAATCACAGCACTGAACAACAAGACTTCATATAAAGAATCAATCCTGTTTCTGGAAGAAAAGTTGCACTGGGATTTTACAAATCCGACTGTGAAAGATTTTATTAAAATATTAGAGATAAGATTTTTGTAATAATGGCGAAACTTACAGTTGTCCCGACCCCGGTAGGAAACCTGGAAGATATGACCTTCAGGGCTATCCGTGTGCTAAAGGAAGCGGATCTCATCTTAGCGGAAGATACCCGGACAACGGGTATTTTACTCAAACATTATGAAATACAAAACCGGCTACAGTCGCATCACAAATTCAACGAACACAAAACGGTCGAACAGGTAGCGGAGCGGATCAAAGCCGGAGAAAATATTGCATTGGTGTCAGACGCCGGAACGCCGGCGATCTCGGATCCCGGTTTTTTACTTGTGCGTGCATGTGTGCAAAAAGGTATTGAAGTGGAGTGCCTCCCGGGGGCAACCGCTTTTGTTCCTGCATTAGTAGTATCCGGATTGCCGAACGACCGCTTTTGTTTCGAAGGCTTCCTCCCGGCAAAAAAAGGCCTCCGTGCGCGCCTGCAGGAGATCGCCGGAGATGAACGGACGACGATCATTTACGAATCTCCGTTCCGGTTAGTCAAAACACTTATCCGGTTAGCCGAGTTCTGTGGTAAAGACCGTGCGGTTTCCATTTCACGCGAGATCTCCAAACGTTTTGAAGAAACGGTGCGCGGCAACCTGGAAGAGGCGATCCGTTATTTTTCAACAAAAGAACCGAAAGGGGAATTTGTGATCATCCTCGAAGGCCGGAAAAAACAAATGGCAACGAACGGTCTTTCTCACGAAATGGGAAAAAGTGACAACGCTCCCTTGATGTTCAAATTAAACAATTAAATATATACAGCTATGAAGAAAATTTTAGTCGCATGCGCATGTATCATCCTGTTTACGGCATGTGTAGAAAATACGGCAGAGTATAAAAAGATGAAAGCGGATAACGATTCCCTGAAACTTCAGCTAAAGAAAAGTGAAGTGGAGATGGAGGATATGTTAGGTGTTTTAAACGCAATCGAAGATGATATCAAATCTATCCGGGAAACCGAGAAATATCTTGACATTCAAAAAGACACAGAACTGTCAGGCTCCATGCGCCAGCAGATAAAAGACGATATGGCGATCGTAGTTGAAACATTAAAGAAGAACAAACAAAAGTTAGCGAAACTCCAGGAGAAACTGGATGCAAGCAATGTACATTCCTCCGCTTTGCAGAAAACGATCGACCGCCTGACAAAAGATATTAATGAAAAGGCGGCATTTATCGTTCAGTTACAAAACGATCTGAACCACAAAGACCGGCAAATAGCGGAATTGTCCGGGAAGGTTGAAGAACTGACTGTCGACGTGGAGGCGCTCCGGGAACTTAGCGAAAGCCAGATCGAACGTATCAGCGATCAGGATAACGCCCTGAACATGGTATACTATTGCTTCGGGACGAAAAAAGAACTGAAAGAGCAGCAGATCCTTACCGGAGGTGGAGTGTTTTCCAAATCAAAGGCTTTACAGGGGAATTTCAATAAGGAATATTTCATCACGGTCGACAAACGCCAGGTAACCGCCATTCCACTATACGCATCAAAAGCAAAAATAAGGACCAACCACCCCGAAGGTTCCTACAAGTTCTTCAGGGACCCGGAAGGAAACCTGACGCTGGAAATCGACAATCCTGAAAGATTCTGGAGTTTGAGTAAATACTTAGTGATCGAAGTCGGATAATGCGTTGCAGGACTAAATATAAATCCCTGTTTTTCGACTTCGATGATACCCTCTGGGACACATGCCACAATAACAAAGAGTGCCTCAAAGAAATTTACGACGCCTGGCATTTCGGACGGTATTATCCTTCTTTCGAGGCATTTTTCGACATTTACATGCCCCACAACTTATCGTTATGGGAACAATACCGGAATCATGAGATAGACCGTCGGACACTGATCCTTGAGCGCCTGTTGCACGTACTGCGCCCCATGGGGATCGACGACAAAGCATTTATCCTGAAATTAAACAGCGACTTCCTCCGGCGGACCACTCAAAAAACACGCACCGTCCCAGGGGCGAAAGAACTGCTCGAATACCTGCATACCGAAGGATACCGTCTTTTTATCCTGTCAAACGGATTCCGTGAAATACAATCATTAAAATTACAGAACTGTGGTCTTGCCTCCTATTTTGAGCGGATCATCCTGTCGGAAGACGCTTCTATCCAAAAGCCACACAAGGGGATCTTTGATTTTGCCTTAAAAAACACGAACTCCCGCCGTTCCGAATCCCTCATGATCGGCGACAGTTGGGAAGCCGACATCACCGGCGCAAAAAATGCCGGAATAGACCAGGCATGGTATAATCCGAAAAACCTACCGCCCAAAAACTTCGAGCCGACCTACAACGTACAATCCCTC
The DNA here is from genome assembly GCA_031258835.1 of Tannerella sp. Taxonomy (GTDB): domain Bacteria; phylum Bacteroidota; class Bacteroidia; order Bacteroidales; family Tannerellaceae; genus Tannerella. Next base: position 226 of record JAIRMH010000005.1, on the reverse strand, counting down.
GCCGGGATAAAAGCACTACTGTAACAATCGCCCATCTACCCGTACCGGAATATAGAGTTGGCATCATCAAAACACGCCGGTTTGTTTTGTATTTTATTCGATTTGCGTTACATTTGTCCATCTTAAATATCGGATCAATGAGCGAAATTAATAAACGGATAGCGCTGTTGCGCGATTACATGGCAAAAAAAGATTTGCAGACATTCATTATCCCTTCTACGGATCC
>JAIRMH010000001.1 GCA_031258835.1 Tannerella sp. | reverse complement strand
TAAAAACCGCGACGTAACAGATCACAACCTCTATGCCAATAATTCATTGCTGGCGGCAAAAGCCAAACAGATAATGAATGAGATAGCGTATCTTGGCTGGGGAACGACCTCCCATTCCGCCGGATTTGTCCCTGTCTACGCCATCGGTGCGGGGCAACACCTGTTTATGCAGCAGATGGATAATACTGACATTCCGGAAAAGATCATAAAAGCCGCCGAATATTAATTTCGCGACAACTCCACGGTTGATTACAACGAAATGATATTACTGCTGATTTTTTCTGCCTCTACTCCCGCCAACCGGCGCCGGGCGGACGGCGAATCGAAATACTTTGGGCAGAACGACGGTACAAACGGCGCTTTTTACGGCGGAATGTTCGCCGCCTGGGAGATTACGAAGTCACAGAAGATATACGACACTATAACAGACCATTGTTAATATTCAATTTTATCGTCGCATGAGCACGAAAATATTTCTACAGGAAATGATTTTTCTGTTACTTCTGCGGTGAGAAAAAACTTAAAGAATAAGGATATGGACAATTTTTATATTGAAAAGATTCAAACGTGTGAAATAACCGGGATTGCAAATATTTTAACCGAGGCTTTCGAAACGAATCCCGCATATTCTTCGATATTTAACAAACCTGATTTGCGAGAAGGTTTAATCTGGCTGTTCAAAACAAATTTGTTTTTGCTTAATCGGCGACAGGTATTGACACGAGTCATAAAAGAAAAAAAATCGGGTGGGATAACAGGAACATTTACATTAATTCCCCCCAAAGGCGCGAAAAGAACGATAGGCGATTATTTACGAATAGGTTTACCTACATTTATTTACCGTTTTGGAATATCTTCCCTGTACCGGATGCTTGACATGGACCATTACAATAAAAAGATCTTAACGGAATCCATACAATCCGGAGAATATTATTACCTATCTATGGTTGCTGTAAAGGAAACATACAGAAGAGCGGGAATAGGCTCTTTTGCCATTAAGAGTTGTCTGGATGAGTTGCATAAGGCAAAAAGAAGCTGTCATTTAGTGGGATTGACAACCCAATTGCCTGAAAACGTTTGTTTCTATTCCCAGCTGGGATTCGAAATTATTGACGAAGGCGAAGTGCATTTCAAAAAGAACCATTATTATAATTGCAATATGAAATATATTATCTCATAAATACGGCAAGAGGGAAAATTTCGAGTTAATCATGGGATTTTTGGTAGACTCTTACGTAATCGATTTCGAACACGGCGCCGGAGCCTTTCTGCCGGCCGGTAGCGAAATCATCCGGATGAAATAATGAACGGAATACATATTGCTGCAATTATCATGATAAACAGAATGATTGCAGTGATAATATGTATAATCCATATTCTTTTCTGCCATAATAATTTAGAGTGATAGCAATAAAAACTGAAAGAAAGGTGTTCGCTATTGATGATGGCGGAAGTCTTTTCTTTCGGCGCTTTGTTCATGGCTGTATGATGGTGAAGCTGACGGTCTTTTTGTCTTTCCAGGCACCTTTGCCGTGGAGGGTGACGGCGGCGTTGCCGGGGCGATCGTTGTTGTGGTACGTCAGATCGTAGTCGAATGCGAAGACGAGTTCGTGGTCTTTGTACATCACTATGGGCAGCGGAGTGACGGGACGGCCCCGGAAAGGCTGGTCGGCGATGGTGACGACCGTCGTCAGGCTGATATCCTTGGGAGTGCGGTGATGCTCGTTGTGTTCGCGGAAGTAGGTGATCTCCTCGTTGAGGCGGCGGATGAATGTACCTGTCGTTCCTTCGCCGTTCAGAAAGGTGTAAGCCTCGATGTGTGTTTTAATCTGGCGGTAGACGGCTTCAATCTGCCGGCGTACGTCTTTCATTTTATCGTCCGGCTTCGCGGCACGTTCGGCGCTTCGCAGCAGGAAGAGTTGCTCGAAGGTGGCCTGCGTGGTGGCGATTTCGCTTACCCATACGCCCAGTCCAAGCGTACTGACTTGCTGTGCATAGCTTCCCTGCAGGTCGGCAACGAGTATCTTAACTGCGGCGGACTCTTCTTCATAGGCTTTCTTTTCGATACTGCTCCGGAAGGCTTTCAGGCGTTTCTCCAGTCGTTCGGCCGCCTTGACACAGTTCGGATCGGGATGATGCAGAGATGCGTTGACGATCATCATCAGTCCGGCGAGTGCATGATCGAGGCGTTTGTCGGTATCGGCAATCTGCTTGGTGTATTCGCTGGAGCGGACGGAATCGACAAGCATTCCCTCGGTCGTGAGTAGCGGGTAGAACTTCTGCAACAGCGCGCTCACAATCGTGGCCACACCCGGAAAAGTTTCAAACAGCTTCTTTAACAGGAGTAAAAACTGATAATGCCCTTCATTGCGCAAGTAACTGAAATTGATAGTTAAGATTTTCATGACGATTTTTTATTATAAATTAAGAAATAGATAAAGCATTGTTATTTAATAGATACGGGATTTCGTAAAACATGTTTATCCACTTAAAAATGATAGCCGAAATTTCGGAAAATGCGTTTATACTTTGATTCATTAAATCCGAAACTCCGTATTTAATGAACGATCCTTTATTTGCTAAATCCGGAGAATCTGATTTAATGAATGAACCTTCATTTGTTAAATCCGGAAAATCTGATTTAATAAATAAACCTCGATTTATAAAAGACGAAACTTCGGGCATTATTTTGAAATGCGCGGCAGAAAAGCCGAAACTTCGGATACTGTTTTGAGATGCGCGGCAGGAAAACCGAAATTTCGGACAATATTCCGAACGTCGCGGCAGATAGGCAATAGTCACGGCAAGCAGGCCGAAAAAATGCAGCAGGAAATCCATGATCGAAGTGATGGCGTTAAAAAAATGCGACGGAAAATTCATGGCTACGGAAATGGCGTTTAAAAAATACGGCGAAAGACCGGCAATGGATGCGCGTCTGTCACAAACATGAAAGACAGAGTTGCAACCATTGCACCGGTCATCACCGAAACGGACAGTGCGTCGTTGATCGGCAAAACAGTCGACGCCTGCACCGTTTGATAATACGACATAAATGAATCGTCCCTGCTTTGTGTGCGGACATGGAATCGATTTATGATGTATATAATTAATAAATAGACATCTATCACCCATCCCGTGCGAATTTCAGAGGATGAGAATGCGTAGTGCAAACAACCGCTTCGCTGTTTCTTAAGGAAGAATGAGAATTCGTTTATGCAGGTATATCCGGTAAACATCTACTTATACTATTATATATATGTCGGCAAAGATAAAAAATATATATTATTTATCGCAGGAAAAATATTTTTTTTGGGAATAAAGAAAAAATTATAATCGACCGTAACGGTTTATTACATTTGATGTAACGGCTTCGTTCTTTTTCCTTGCTACATAAAGAATCAAGAAATAAAAAAGAAAATAACCGGATTTTATAACACATTTTACAATAAAAAGGTATCTTTGCCGGAAATTTTTTTATTAAACAGTATAAAATTAAGAATAGAAATGAAACACGTAACCAACATGCTCTTGTTATCCTGCTTTTTGACGGCAGGAGGGGCCGGCGCTAAGGAATACCGGGAAAAACACGCTTTACCTCCCGTGTGGGATGTATCCGATTTACAGCGAACACAACCGGATTTCCGCATCCGGACATATATCACTCCCAAACGTATTGTATGGAAAAACTCGGATAATATCCGGGACACTGAAAATCTGCT
>JAIRMH010000002.1 GCA_031258835.1 Tannerella sp. | reverse complement strand
AGAGAGAGAGAGAGAGAGGGCGTACTATGCGCTCGTGACACTGCGGGAAGCGGGCAAGTCGATAAACGGAAGTTTGTTCAAAAGAATTTCGATAATCTTGTCGAAAGAGGACATGATTTTTTTATAATTAACCATTTAATTTTATGTATGATTTATGAAAATTTATTTTAATTCAAAATGTGTTAGAATGTTGATAATGACATTCTGTATGTCACTAATTTTTTCTTTTGCAGGAGCACAGCAAAATGTGACGGTGAAAGGGAAGATTCTTGATTATGATGGCATCCCTCTTGATGGCGTCAGTGTTATTGTTAAAGGCACTACGCAAGGCACGGTCTCTGTTGAAAACGGAGATTACAGCATTGCAAATGTGTCTGTAGGGAGTATTCTTGAATTTCGTTTGATAGGTTTTGTTACCGAAGAACGAAAAGTAGAGAATGAACTCAATATAAATGTGGTTATGATAGAGAGTACGGAATCTTTGGATGAAGTAACGCTTGTTGCGTTCGGGAAGCAGAAAAAAGAGAGCGTAATAGCGTCTATCACCACAGTTAACGCTAAGGATTTGGTTATTCCTTCGAGTAATCTTACGGCGGCTTTTGCAGGCAGGATTCCCGGTTTGATTTCGTATCAGACGTCAGGGGAACCGGGCGCTGATAACGCGGAATTTTTTGTTCGCGGCGTTACTACTTTCGGGTATAAACAGGATCCGCTTATCCTTATTGACGGCTTTGAAGCCTCGACCGACGATCTTGCCCGTCTGCAACCGGATGATATCGAAAGTTTTTCGATACTGAAAGACGCTTCGGCAACGGTGTTATACGGTGCGAGAGGAGCGAACGGGATTATCATGGTTAATACTAAAAGCGGAACCGAAGGATCTTTGAAAGTCTCGGCAAGAGCGGATGTGAATATATCTACTCCTACGACCATGCTCGAATTGCTTGATGGCGTAACTTACATGAAAATGTATAACGAAGCGCGTATTTCGCGGGATAAAGACCGTGAACATACATTTCTGGACACGCCTATAGGTCCGTGGTACAGCGAGCAAAAAATTCAGGCGACGGCAAGAGGCGATAATCCTATGATATACCCGAATATTGACTGGTATGATATGCTGTTTAAGAAGTATACGGCTAACAAAAAACTCAATATCAACCTGTCGGGAGGAGGAAAGGTGGCGACTTATTATGTTGCCGGCGGTGTAGATCACGAAACAGGCTTGTTGAAAGTCGACAAACTGAACAATTTCAACAACAATATCAGTATTGTACGTTTCAATATCCGGTCGAATGTGATTTTCAAACTTACTTCGACAACTACTTTGGACACAAGGATAACCGGACGTTTCCAGACGTATAACGGACCTTATCAGTCCGCAAGTACAATTTTCAATATGGTGATGGACGGCAATCCGGTCGATTTTCCCGCAGTATGGCTTCCCGACGAAAAGCGGCAAAACACGCGTCACACACTTTTTGGAAATACCGTTCCGCAGAAAATCAATCCTTATGCTGAAATGGTTCGCGGATACGACCAGCGTCATGAAAACAATATCAGCGCGCAGGCAACTTTAATGCAAGATCTGGATTTCCTCACCAAAGGACTTAAATTCCAGGTAAAAGCATCGGTAAGCACATGGAGTTATGCTTCGGGACTCAGGTCTTATAGTCCTATGTATTATGCTCTGGAACAGTATAACGATATTACCGGAGTATATACCTTATATAATATAAACCCCAACGATGTGCCGACGCTCGGTAATGTGGCAGGTTCGCGCGATGGCAATACCCACTATTACTTTGAAGGACGTTTTAACTGGGACAGACAATTCGGTAAACATTCGATCGGCGTAATGACCGTAGGCATAGCCGAAGAAAAAGTTCTTACTAACGGTGAAGGCGGTTCGATTTACTACACTTTGCCCGAACGTAATCTCGGTAATTCGGGGCGCGTGTCGTATGATTACGATAGCCGCTATTTCGCTGAATTTGCATACGGATACAACGGTTCTGAGAAATTCACGGGAAAAAAACAGTTCGGATTTTTCCCCTCTTTCGGCGCAGGATGGATTGTTTCAAACGAAGCATTCTGGGAAAGCATTAAAGAATCGTTCGGACTGTTGAAACTGAAATATACTTATGGAAAAGTGGGTAACGACGCAATAGCGAAACGCCAAGACCGTTTCTTCTACCTGTCAGACATATCCGGCGGCGGCGCAGGTTACTATTTCGGAAGAACTGCACAGAACGCATACACCGGATATACTATCAGACGTTATGCAAACCCCGATATTTCGTGGGAAGTTTCTACGAAATATAATCTTGGTATCGAACTTGGACTGTTGAAAGGGCAATCGTTAAATATACAGGCAGATGTTTTCTACGATGTACGCGATAAAATTTATATGGCTCGTGAAAGTTATCCCGCTTCCGTAGGATTGGAAACAACAATACACGGCAATGTAGGCAAAGTAACTTCGCAGGGTATTGACGGGTCTGTCGATTATCAATATTATTTCAATAACGATTTTTGGATGACGGGCAGAGTTAATTTCACGTATGCTACAAATAAATATGTCGAAAAAGACGAGAAAAATTTTCGGGACGCATACCGTAAACGCGTTGGTCATCCGATTAATCAGGCTTGGGGATTGGTTGCCGAAAGGCTTTTTGTTGATCAAACCGAAATCGACAACTCGCCCGAACAGTCTTTCGGGACTTACATGCGTGGAGACATTAAATATCTTGATGTTAATAAAGACGGAAAAGTGAACAGCGACGACGAAATTTCGATGGGATTTCCTACAAGTCCCGAAATGCAATACGGATTCGGATTATCGACAGGTTACAAAAATCTTGACTTTTCGTTTTTCTTTCAGGGCAATGCGAATGTTTCGTTTTTCATTAATCCCGGGGGAATGGCTCCGTTCTATAACCGTCGTAACGCGCCTAAAATCGTCGCTCTCAATGCTTGGAGCGAAACGAATCCCGATGTTCATGCTTTCTGGCCTCGACTGTCAACCGAGCAGGTTAATAACAATGTGCAAAATTCTTCGTGGTGGTTGCGCGAAGGCACATTTATACGTCTCAAAAGCATAGAATTAGGTTATAACATACCGGCAGCGAAAAAAATAGGCGTCGAAACATGCCGTTTGTATTTAAGTTGCGAAAATCTGTTCCATATCAGCACTTTCAAACTCTGGGATCCCGAAATGGGAGGTAATGGACTGTCATACCCTATCAACCGAAGGTTTAATATAGGGCTAAAGATTGCTTTTTAAGAAATATGTTAAATAAATTAAATAATAAGAATATGAATACTGTAAGAAAAAATATCAGAAAAATACAGAGAATACTCATAATATACATTTGCTGTTTATTTGCGACATTATACATGTCCTGTCGCGATTATCTTAATATTGTTCCGGACAATACTACAACGCTGGAAGATTTTTTCCTCAACAAAGAGGTTGCAACGTCTGCATTAGCGAAGGTATATAATTATCTTCCGAGTTTCCATGAATTGGATAACAGCACATGGCTCCTTGGCGACGACTGGATTGACTGTCTGGATAATCAAAACAAGGACGCCGACGTAAACGGAATACGGATTATGCGGGGAAGACAAAACTCGCAAGGTCCCTTGCTGAATTTCTGGGAAGGAGGATACGGCGGAAGACCGATGTATGAGGCTATTCGCTCTGCCAATATTTTCCTCGAACACATTAATGATGTTCCCGATCTTTCGCCGAGGGATAAAGCCGACTGGATAGCGCAGATAACGTTTTTGAAAGCGTATTATCATTTCGTCCTGCTACAGCATTACGGTCCTATTATTATTCAGGATATATCAATACCTTTAGATGCGCTTTCCGAAGATTTGTTTCAGTATCGTTCAAACATTGAGGACTGTTTCGATTATATAATACAGACAATAAATCAAGCGATACCGAATCTTAAAGAAAAAGCCTCAGAAAACGATCTCGGGCAAGTAGACCGAGGAGCAGCCTTAGCCATGAAAGCAAGGATAATGCTGTTCAGGGCAAGTCCATTCTACAACGGCAACAAAGAATTTTACGGCAATTTTCTTGACCACAATAAACAGCCTTTTTTCCCGCTGGATTATAAACAGGAGAAGTGGGACGAAGCGTTGGAGGCTGTCAATGAGGCTATCGAGTTTTGCGAGGCTAACGGATGGTCGATGTATAAATATGTAAAATCTCCATACGTTTACGATCTTGAAGATCTTGAAGTCAACGGCGACATCCTGAAAATAATATACGATCTGCGTATGCTGATTGTTGATTCGTGGAACGAAGAGATTGTCTGGGGACGTAATTATGTTCCAACTAATGAAAACACTATACAATCAGGCTGCAACATAAGGCTTCCTGTCGAATATACGAATGGAGAAACCGAACAAAGCGGCTTTTCGTGGAACTGGTTAGGATGCACTTTTGCCATGATGGAACGATATTACACTAAAAACGGGCTTCCGATAAGCGAAGATGTTACTTTCGATAAAAACACCATGTACGATATTGTCGTAACACCCGGAATAAGCGACAGCCTTGCATATTTGCCGTTCAGGGGAATTTTACAGCCCGGAGCGCAATTAGTGCAACTATATCTCGACAGAGAGCCGCGTTTTTATGCAAATCTTGGTATTAGCGGAGGCTACTGGCGTTCGCATCAGGAAAGAATACCAACTATGATGTTCGGCGGCACTGCCGGAGGATACAGCCCCACTGTTAGTGAGAGAAACTGGTTATGGACAGGAATAGGCGTACAAAAATTTGTACATCCCGAATCGAAATCGGGCGCATGGACAAGACAGGTGCGATTTGCCTATCCTTTTATCCGCATGGCAGACCTTTATCTGATGAAAGCGGAAATATTGAACGAAATACAGGGTCCGGGACAGCCGGTATGGGACGAAGTCAATAAAATACGTCGTCGTGCAGGCATTCCCGATGTAGAAACAGTGTGGTCGAATTCTGCTTTGCTGGGTGTCGGAAGTTCGTCGCTTAACAAGCATACGGATAAAGACGGTATGCGCGATATTATTTTGCAGGAGCGCAGTATAGAACTTGCGTTTGAAGGCAGCCGCTTCTGGGATATGTACCGCTATAAACGGGCTGTGGCTGAATTTAACAGTCCCGTTATCGGTTGGAAAGGAAATGGATACGGTGCAACTAATTTCTTTCAACTTGAAACAAAACAGTCCAGAAGATTTCTTTCAAGAGACTATCTCTGGCCCATATCCATCAACGAATTGAATACTAACAGTAACTTAATTCAAAATCCGGGATGGTGAGAGAAATTTAAGATTTAAGATTTAAGATTTAAGATTTAAGATTTGGCGATGCCGACTGGTAAATCTTGGAAATATGAAATTTGAAATTATCGCAGCATGCGTAAGCAATCTTAAATTTGAAATATGAAATTTGAAATAAATATAAAATATAAAATATGAAATTTGAAATTATTTATAGATATGAAAACAACGAAATATATATTTTTATTTGTGATGTTCGCGCTTGGCTTATGTGCCTGTAAGGAAAGCGAACGATTTGAAATAGGATACGATGATTCTATTCCGCCTTCTCCGCCTGTCTTTATCAGTTACGATACTCTCTATGGTGGCGCAAGGATTTATTTCAATCCTCCATCCGACAGAGATGTGCTGAGTGTAGATGCTTCGTATATCAATGAAGCGGGTAAGAAAGTCTGGTTCTCAGTTTCATACTATGTTAAAAATATTGAAGTATACGGATTCAGCAACAAGGAGCCCCGTACAGTCCAACTTTATGCAGTCGACCGTGCCGGCAATAAATCGCAGCCTGTCGACGTTCTTATTACTCCGTATGAACCGGCTGTAACCCAAGTTGCAAGCACCGTGTATATCAAATCGGGATTCGGTTCGTTTTATGTCGACTGGAAAAATGTTTTGGAACAGAACATGAACGTATATGTCGATTTCACTTACACCGAAAAAGGCGTAGCGAAAGAACGGCATTTGATCTATACTTCCAATCTTGCGGAAGAACGCCGTTTTATACGCGATCTGGATCTTGATTCGGGAGAGAAAATCCATATTTTTGTCAAGGTCGAAGACCGGTATGGAAACATTACTGAAAGTCTTGATATGGGTGAAATCACTCTTCTTGAAGACATGAAAGTGCCGAAAGATAAATGGTCGATGCCTGCCACAAACGACAGTATAGGAGGCGAACCGCAGGCGTTTCTTAATGCATTATTCGGGCGCGATTATTTTCTGTATGATGATATTATCGACGACGGTCAAAATTTCAATATGAGCCATACGATGGCTAAAGGGCGTACCGGAAATCCCGAAGACGGGAATATGCCGTATAATATCATGATTGACCTCGGCGATGAGTACGAGTTAAGCCGTATAATAACACATCAAAGGTATGTTTCGGGAGCAAACTATATCCAAAATCTCGAAAATGCCGGACGCGAAACGTATTATCAGGGCGAAAATATAGGAATATATCGCATGTATCTCTGGGATGATGAAACTCAGGCTTGGGATACCATTACAACCCACAAGATAACGTTTCCCAATGATTTGAGCGACCGCGAGTACAGAGTGCTGGGCGCTGCCGGAGATATAGCGTACATGTATCCCGACGAGCCGCAGTTCACTAAACCGACCCGCTGGTTCAGATATGAAGCCCTGTTCGGGTTCGACGGTAATTATACATCTACAAATGGTCACTGTTTATCGGAGATAACGCTTTATGCAAAGAAAAAATAATAACATGATAAAAAGGATAGTTAAAATGAAAACTTTCATCAATAATAGATACCGCACAATCGCGAAGTGGATTTGTGTAACCGGTATAGTTTTTTTGTCCGTATCGTGCAGGGATATATACGACAATATTAAGGATTTTTCAGTAGAGGAAATAGTATATCCTGCAAGATTCGATACTGTTTACGGCGCTGTGGGTTTCGAACGTGTGGAAATCGACCTGTGCACTGCCGGACGAATACCCTCAAGTCAGATGGAACTCGGAAAAGCCGAAAGAACCATTGTCGAATATATCGCTCATGGCGACAGTGTTAAACTTGTTATCGACAGTGTTTGTTCGTGGCTGAGCATCACCGGTCTCGATGAACCGAAACTCTATAATTTCAGGATATATACGTCTAACTCTAAAGAACATGGCGACCTTTCGGTGCCGGTGGAAATAAGCCTGACACCCTATACTTCGCAGGACCGGGACGCTTTGGGATTGACGCCTCCACTGACTATTGAATCAACATCTTCGGTTCTGATTGAATGGAGAAGTCGTTTGTCTTCTGCAACTGTTTTAAATTTTTACAGTTATGAGTATAATTATACGGACAGGGACAATAATGTTCATGCGGGTGAAGGCGAGGGCGACCTTCCGAGTTTTTTTGTAGAGAATATACGAAGAGGCGAAATTACGACGATAGACATGAAATGCCGTATTCAACCCGTCCTCAACGGTAAATTGATATTGGACACTATCGACTGGGAGCCGACGCTTTCCGTGAATATTTCGGATGCAGCCGTTCCGGCTTTGTTCCTGAAATCGCCGGCAGGGGCTGTTACTCTTAGCGCTCCCATGAAATTTGAATGGATTACAACCGACGAAGTGAACGATTATACTCTTAAACTGTCGCGTAATTCGGCATTTCTCGCAGGTGAAGAAACATTCGAGATAAATGTAGGCTTCGCAGAAGAATATGAGATAGATGCTGATAAATGTATGGAACTGTCCGATTTTTTTGACGCTAATCTGATAGATCTTTACTGGACTGTTGTCCCGACAACGCCGGTTGCCGGTATAAGAACGCAGTTCAGGCAGTTGCAGGTGGTAAACAGACATCCTCTTGCCGTTGCAGATATGCTGGATATTGTTTTCGAACCTGACGGAACTGCCAGAGACGTCGCTCTTTCTACGCAACGCGTTAAAATTAACCGTATAAAAGGCACAGACCCGTTAGATATAATCTACAACGACGAATATGAACGGTATATGGTAAGGCTGAATCCGGAAACAGGAATCGGACGTAATCCAAGTCTGAATCAGGCAAGTTTTTATCAGGTAGATTATACTGACAATGGACTGTTTAAAGACAATATGTCAAAAACTCACTCGATAGAAATTCTCGTAATGCTCGACGAAGATTTTCCGTTGCCTTCCAGCAATACTGCCGAAGTAAAAATATTCGTTTCCCATGGCGGCGGCGGGACAGGTATTCAATTGACTGCCCGTAGCCAAAATAACGAGTTCTCTTTCCAGCCACACATTAACGGCGGATGGCGGGGACTGCGCAGTGGAGTAACTCCCGAAAGAGGCAGATATTATCATGTCGTCGGAGTGTGGGATAAAGTCGCCGAAAAAATGTATGTCTATGTCGACGGCGAGTTGAAAAACCAAATGGATCAAACCGGTAATTTTGCTTTCCCATCAAATCAGCAGACTTACTGGTTCGCCACAGGTGGACAACAGGGATTATCGGGTACATTACCCGTTATTACCAGCGCTATGAAAGGCGATTTAGTTCTCGTCCGCATGCACAGCAAAGCGCTGACCGCCGAAGATGTAGCGACTTTGTATCGAGAATTGTAAAATATCTTCGTTTAACGATGAACTTCGTTTAACGATGAATGATAAACGATGAACGGCTGACGCCAGCAAGTTCATCGTTTATCGTTTATCGTTAATTAGCGAAGAAAATCACTATAAAAAGATTATGACACTACAAAAAAGCGTTGATAGTGTTCCAAAATTTTGTATGACGTGCCAAAAAAGCGTTAATAGTGTTTCAAAATTTTGTATGATATGCTAATAAAACGATTTTATACCTCAATAAATATTTTTGGACTCGAAAAAACTGTTTATTTTGCATGTCAAAATATTTTAAGATACCGTAGCAATGCTTTATGATAGTCCAATAATTTTTTCAAGGCATGCAACAACGCTTTTGTGTAGTGTCAAAATTCTTTCAAGGCTCCTTCCCAAGCTTTGAAAGAGTGTCAAAAAATTTTTTCAACACTTCGATGAACAATGAAAGATAAACGATGAACTTTCCGACGACTTCGACAACGGAAAGTTAATAAAGTTAGAACAGTATTCCCGCAGGAATCCACCACTACGGACAAAGATTAGAACTTTGTGTAACCTTGTGCCCTTTGTGGTTAGGGAAGCGAATTTTTAAATCGGCGTAGCCAAATAAATACAATTCTGCTCAAAAGTCGCGCAGCGACGACACTTTATTAACCGTATGCTTTAGCATACGGTAGCGAACCTGCTCTCTCAAAAGTCCCGCAGGGACGACACGTTATACAACAATTAATAAAGTGTCGTCCCAGCGGGACTTGACGGGTATGTGATTGATAATCCGTATGCTAAAGCATACGGTTAATAAAGTGTCCTCCCTGCGGGAGTACTGTTATACTTTATTAATTTCCATTAAAAAGCCTTACCGTAAGCGCGGAAACTTTGTTGCGGGAGTACTGTTATACTTTATTAATTTCCCATTTATTAAAAGGTTTTAAAAACCACAAAGTCGCATAAGTAACACAAAGTAAAAACTTCGTGTCCTTTGTGCCCTTTGTGCCCTTTGTGGTTAAAATCTGTGAAAATCCGAATAAATCTATAAACAAAAGTTGACAAATCTGTGTAAAATCCGTGCAAATCTGTGGATAAAAGATACCGATACCATGTTTTTTCCACACAATTTCCAGCAGATACAAAAAAAAGTATTACTTTTACACCGGATTTTTATATCGTATGAAGATGAAAAACAGTATTATTTTATTGAGTGTGTGCGTATTATTATTGTCGAGTTATGGGCGGCAATATGCGCAACAAACAGGAAAACCGGCAAAAGAGACATATTATGTAGCGACGTATGTTTGGCCTTCCTGTCACGATGAAGAATTAAGTCGCAATTTGTTATGGCCCGAGGGAACAGGCGAATGGGAAGTTATCCGAAAGGGGAAAAAACGTTTCGAAGGACATTACCAGCCGCGGCGACCCTTGTGGGGTTACGAAATGGACGACGACCCGCAGGTTGTAGAAAAATGGATTGATGTTGCTACCTCGCATGGCGTCAATGTCTTCATTTACGACTGGTATTGGTATAACGAAAGCCCGTTTTT
>JAIRMH010000312.1 GCA_031258835.1 Tannerella sp. | reverse complement strand
GCAGAAATATCATCGTGAAAGGAAACACTGTCGAAGGCGAAGTGCCGGGTAATACCGTTCAATTAGTGCAGACACCGCGAAAAGAATATAAAACGGATAAAAACTCGTTTTTTAAAATCGCGAAGTAATAAAAGCATGTCGAAAACAAGAATCCGCCACACTTATTTTCTTCCGGTAAAACATCCGACAATAATCACGACATGGATAATATATTTTTCTCATTAACAATATTTTTCCCTTCTGAAGTATAAAGATACTCCAGACGATCCCTGTATTTTTCTTCTATTTTTCCCCGTACCATTTTCAGCGAAGAATTTAACAAATGATTTTGCTCCGTAAAAGGTTCGGGGAGCACCGCTATTGCTGTCGGAAGCCAACGTTCGGGAAATTCTCCGGCATACACGCCGTCGTTTTTGTAGCGGCTGACGACGTCCTGAATCTTTTTCAGCGCAAGTTCTTTGGCTTCAGCCGTATTCCAGTCAAGTCCGGGCTGGATACGCTCTACATAACGTTTCAATTGCGCTTTATCGGGAACGACAAGCGCCACGGTATACGGATCCTGATTATTATGCAACATCATTTGTTCCATATATTCGGAACCCCCACATATTCTCTCTTCAATGCCTTCGGGACTATATTTTTCGCCATCGCCGGCAATCAACAAACTTTTAAAACGCCCCATAACATACAGGAATCCATCTTTATCGACATATCCCATATCGCCGGTGTGGAGCCAACCGTCACGAATCGTTTCGCCCGTTGCCCCGGGATTTTTCCAATAACCGAGCATCACATTTTCACCTTTCACGACGATCTCCCCATTTTCGCCCGTTGGGAGTTCTTTTCCTTCGTAGTCCAGTATTTTCAGGTCAAGATCTTTCACCAACACGCCTGAAGAACCGAGTTTATGCTTCGTCAGGTTATTCGAGGAGATAACAGGCGTCGCCTCCGAAAGGCCGTATCCCTGAAACATCGGGATTCCTATGGCATAAAAGAAACGCTGGAGTTCGATATCCAGCAATGCGCCTCCACCGATAAAAAACTTCATTTTCCCACCCATAGCGCCTCTCACTTTCGAAAAAATGAATTTATCGTAGACAGCCAACAATATCCGTTTATGAATTTTAGTGATTCCGCCCTTATTATAGCCTTCGCGATTGTACTCGTAAGCGGTCTTCAACGCTTTTCTAAAGAGTTTCTCCGTTCGTTTTCCTTTCTTCCGAATGGTAGCTTCAATATTTTTCCTGAAACTTTTTGCCAGTGCCGGTACGCTCATAATAATCGTCGGTTGGAACTCTTTGATATTCAGAGGAATATTTTTCAGCGATTCGATAGGTGTTTTACCCGTCTGAACCGTTGCCACATTCGCCCCATAAGCCATAAACGTATAAAAACCTGCCACATGTCCGAAGCAATGGTCTAACGGAATGATAATCAAATTACTGTCTTCCGGCCCGATTTTAAAAAGCGACATCGCCTGCTCCACATTCGCCGTATAATTACGGTGCGAAAGCATGACCCCCTTAGGATCGGCCGTCGTGCCTGACGTATAAGAGATATTCGCCATATCATCGCCTTTAACCGCCCGGCTCCGGGCTGTCAAATCACTGTAGTTCGTCTCCAGAAAACGGTCGCCGGCCTTCAGTATATTTTCAAATGGGAGTTCCTTTTCGTCATACGCATCAAGCTGATCAAACACAATCACATGCTCAACCTGCGGCAAAGCATTAATAATCGCCCGAATCTTCCTCAACTGCGTAGCGGACGTGATCACATATTTTGTCTCGGAATGTCGGAGACGGAATATCAGGTCGTTCTTTTCTTCCAATTTTATCGAAAGCGGAACATTGATAGCCCCTGTATATAATATACCAAGCTCGCCGATCACCCAATTATTACGTCCTTCCGACAACAGGGCTATTCTATCGCCGGCCTGCACCCCCAAACTCATCAAGCCTGCGGCAAAACGGTAAACCTGTTTCTTTGTTTCATCATAAGTAATCGCCTCAAATTTAGTGGTTTTCTTCTCCCACAGAAATGTTTTTCCCGCGTATTTACTAACGCTTGTTTCAAATAAATCAATAATTGTTTTCATGCCATATATCAAAGTTAATTAGTTCGCAAATATATGAATAAAAAAGTAACAACCTTACTTTTTGGCATATTTATTTATTAATTATCCGAATATATTTGAATTATAATAACTTATTTCTATCTTTGCCCTGTTGTAAAGCAGTATTATGACAGTAAAACGTTCTACTACCGTTTATAATATCGCTTACTACTAATGAATTTTTAAATAATAAAATATATGAAACGTATACTGATCATGTTCTATATTGCGCTGTTCTCGATCTCTGTATCAGCCGAAGATAATAAAGAAAGCAAAGTTTTGATTGTGACAAACATGGGTAAAATAACGGTGAAATTATACAATGAAACACCCCTGCACCGTGACAACTTTATCAAACTGGTGCAAGAAAATAAATACGACAGCATCATGTTTCATCGTGTAAAAAAGCAATTTATGATACAAGCCGGAGAGAAATACGCTCCGAGCGATTCCGTAAACGCCCATTTCGTCGACAAAGACCTGGACTATAAGGTGCCGGCCGAAATCGTTTATCCTAAATATTTTCATGAAAGAGGCCAGTTGTGCGCAGCGCGTATGGGCGATGACGTGAATCCGGAACGGGCGTCGTCGGCCAATCAGTTTTACATCGTAACAGGCAAACATTTTACGGATCATGAACTGGATAAAATGGAAAAAGAAAAAAACATCAAATTAACGCCCGAACAACGGGAAGCGTACAAAATAACGGGGGGCGCTCCTCATCTGGACGGCGCCTATACAATATTCGGCGAAGTCGTTAAAGGAATCCATGTCGTAAATAAAATAGAACTGGTAATTACCGACAATAACGACTACCCAATAAAACCCGTTCGTATAAAAACGATGAAGATATTAAAAAAATAGTCGTATGAAAAACGCATTTTACGACACTCAACAATTTTCGGATACGGCAACGGTAACGTTATTCGCCGTAAAATCGAAAAAAATATTGATTGTTGCAATATGTCTCGCAGTTTTCAGCGCTGTTGTTCACGCACAGGAAGCGCCAAAAGCGCAGGGGATGCCGAATAATAGGCCGGATGCACAGAAGACGGACGTTTATACGCGCGGCCAAGATCCTCTGAAAACGGCTGTTCCGGGCATGAAAAAGATTCGACCTAAAAACCTCCAGTTCGGAATCGTCGAAGATCAGGATACCATTCCTTTTGTATATCTCCAGGAAGTTTTGGTTTTTCCTCCGCTTAAATTTAAAAACGAAAAAGAACGTCTGCAATATAACAAATTAGTTCGCGACGTCAAAAAGACATTGCCATATGCAAAACTTGTTTACGAAACACTCATAGAAACTTATGAATATATAGAGACGCTGCCTGATGATAAAACAAAAGACGCCCATCTCAAGCGGATGGAAAAAGAGCTATTCAAACAATATAAGCCTGAACTCAAAAAGTTTACATTATCACAAGGTAAACTGTTAATAAAACTGATAGACAGAGAATGTCACCAATCCAGTTATCACCTTGTTGACGCATTTCTGGGAACGTTCCGTGCAGGATTCTGGAATCTGTTTGCCGGAATGTTCGGCGCCAGCCTCAAAACCAAATACGACCCGAAAGGCAATGATGCAATGACCGAACGCGTCGTGCAGTTAGTCGAACGCGGGATGATATAATTTCCGGAAAAAATCCCAAAGCGTAATTCCGGCAGCTACCGAAACATTCAACGAATGTTTCGTTCCGTACTGAGGGATCTCTATGCACATATCACAAGCATCGACCACCTCCTGTTGCACGCCTTTCACCTCATGCCCGACAATAAATGCATACTTTTTACGCCTGTCAGGGAAAAACCGTTCCAGCGAAACGCTGCCATCCGCCTGTTCTATCGCGCAAACGACATATCCTTGACGTTTAAGTTCCGCTACCGCATCAAGCGTTTCTTTATAATAACGCCACGTCACGGTATTTTCCGCTCCAAGCGCCGTCTTATGAATCTCCGCATTAGGAGGCGTCGCCGTGACACCACACAAATAAACCGCCTCCACTCTGAAAGCGTCTGCCGTCCGAAAAACGGAGCCTACATTATGCAGACTGCGGACATGATCCAGGATAACAATCAGCGGCGTCTTATCACTCGTCTTATATTCGTCCGTCGTCAGACGATTGAGTTCCGTTATTTTCAGTTTTCGCATTCGTCCTCCAAACACACGAGGTGGCGCATAATCAACACATCTCTTTAATTATCTTTATCAATTCATCTCCCAAAGCTTTCGCATCGTTCATCGTATGCGCTTCTGAATAGATGCGGATTATCGGCTCGGTATTACTTTTACGCAAATGCGCCCATTTATCGGGAAAATCAATCTTAACACCGTCGATATCCGTAATGTCATATTGGGCAAATTTCTCCTTTACTTTCAGCAATATCGCATCAACATCAATCGACGGAGTGAGTTCAACTTTTTGCTTAGAGATAAAATATTGCGGATACGTAGCGCGCAGCTCGCTCACTTTCACCTTTCTTTTCGCAAGATTTGTCAGAAACAGGGCGATGCCGACTAACGCATCCCGACCGTAATGACTTGCCGGATAAATCACCCCTCCGTTACCTTCGCCGCCAATCACGGCATTCGTCTCTTTCATCCGGGCAACTACGTTAACCTCCCCTACCGCAGCCGCATGATATTGTCCGCCATGCTTAACGGTGACATCCCGTAGCGCACGGCTCGAACTAAGGTTACTTACCGTATTACCGTGCGTATTTGAAAGTACATAATCACTCACGGCGACAAGCGTATATTCTTCGCCGAACATCTCGCCGTTTTCACAAATTACTGCCAAACGATCCACATCCGGGTCGACCACAAAACCTACGTCCGCCTTCGCATGCATCATCAACTGCGATATCTCGGTCAGGTTTTCCGGCAGCGGCTCCGGATTGTGCGAGAAGTTCCCGTGCGGGTTACAATGGAGTTTAAAGATTTCCTTTACGCCCAACGCATACAGCAAATCGGGAAGGACAATACCGCCTACGGAGTTCACGCAGTCGATTGCCACGCGAAAATTAGCGTCGCGTATGGCCTCGACGTCCACAAGGTCAAGATTAAGAATACTGTCTATATGCCGTTCTTTATAACGCGTATCGGTTATTATTTTCCCAAGTTTATCAAGGGTTGCATATTCGAAACGTTTTTCTTCGGCAATCTTCAACACGGCGTTTCCCTCTTCAGCATTGAGAAATTCGCCACGTTCATTAAGTAACTTCAAGGCGTTCCATTGCTTCGGGTTATGACTTGCCGTAATAATAATGCCTCCACATGCGCCTTCCATCGTAACGGCAATCTCGGTAGTCGGCGTCGTGGCAAGATCGATATCGACGACATCAAAGCCCATTCCGGTAAGCGTTCCTAAAACAATCTGTTTAATCATCGCCCCAGATATGCGGGCATCGCGTCCTACGACAATACGATTTGAATGAACTGTCGTATGATTTCTTATAAATGTTGCATATGCAGATACAAATTTTACAATAGCCAACGGACTCAGGCCTTCATCAGGCATACCGCCGATAGTTCCACGTATGCCGGAAATAGATTTAATCAAAGTCATATCATTATTTTTAGTAAAATGTATATTTAACTCTTTCGTAATAAATAGGGATATACTGACGAGTACTGGCTGTCTGATAAACACTTCCGCCTGCGACATTATTTATTTCCGAATATCCGGGAATAATAAGTTTTACTTCGGCGCCTTCTCCTACATACGATAAAATAGATTCCAGACCTACGCTAAAAAAATAAGTGTAAGGATCGTCGATATTATTGGCATGTGCGGTCACTACATTATAAGCCTGGCCGTATCTAAATTCAAAAGGAGAATACGCATTTGAAAAAAATGAAGCTTTAATCGTCGAATCTATATACATATCATAATATTCCACTTCTGTACGTATCAAAACCGTAGTAGAATTAATCTTCGCGCGATTACCATTCCCCGAATCCACAACATGGAGATAAATTCCAGTGCTTAACTCCACAAATTCATTTTCGCCAAACACTCCGTCCTCGGGATATTCTTTCAGAAAGACAAGTCCTTTTTCGGCTCTAATCCTTTCTATCCTTTTCTTTTCGTCGGATTTCAATTCTTCATAGGTCAAATAATCTTCATTACACGAAACGGTAAATATAAGATTTATAACACAACTCATCAACGTCAAAACATAAAAACTCTTCTTCATATCAGATATTTAAAATAAAATTACACGACAAAAGTATACATTATATTTAATAAAAAGCCATCGATTCAGGATTTTTAGAAATTAACAGGATTAAATTGTATTAATCCGTCCTCAAAAACTTTTACAGCCTCCTCCAGCGTTCCGTAAAATTCACCGCCGGACGCATTTTTATGGCCACCGCCATTAAAATAAGCGGCAGCAAATTGATTACAGGGAAAATCGCCGACCGACCGCAGGGATATCTTAATAAGATTCGTCTCTTCGCGCAGAAATACGGAAAAATAAATGCCGTCAATACTCAACGGCAGATTGACAAACCCTTCCGTATCGCCGCTCTTATATTTGAAACGGTTTAACTCTCCCTTGGTAAGCGTAAACAAAGCCGTTTTTTTATCGAAATACATTTTCATTTTTTCATATAACACATAGCCCATTAACCGCAAGCGAGATTCCGAATATACCTGATTAACCTTGCGGTATATCTCATCTTTATCGATACCTTTTTTTATCAGTTCGCTAATGATGATATAGATCCCCGCGTTATTGGAGTTATAGCTGAACGATCCCGTATCCGTCATCATCCCGGTATAAATACATTCGGCTGCATCTTTCTCTATCGTATCGATATCCCCTAAAGCGCATATCATACGAAAAACAAGCTCGCTCGTAGAACTCATCTCCGGATGCGAAATCACAACTTTACAGAAATCTTCCGGTTCGAGATGATGGTCAATCATCACCTTTCGAGCATCGGAGGCAATAAGCGCCGAAGTCATTTTCCCAACCCTCTTTACCGCATTAAAATCAAGGCAGAAAAGGACATCCGCTTCACTTATAAGCTGCGCTGCAAAATCAGGATATTCCCCATAGACGACAATATCCCGCGCTCCGGGCAACCATCTCAGAAAAGCGGGAAAGCTATTCGGCACAATCACTTTTATCGACTTTTTATCGTACGACATGAGATAATGATACAACCCCAAAGAAGATCCTATCGCATCGCCGTCAGGCATCTCATGCGAAACAATTACAAACTTATCACCTTTATCAATATATGTTTTAAGTTTATGTATCTTATCACTATCAATTATTTTAGTCAGCATATTTCTTTTGTTAAGGCGCGGCAAAGATAATGATTGAAAAGGATTTTTCGTATATTTGCGGCAAAAATTTAACATTTACAATGTCATGTCAGAAAAACAGACGCTAAATTCACACAACAAGACGGAATATCCGCCGATGCATACGGCGGAGCATATTCTTAACCAGACAATGGTTCGCATGTTTGGTTGCCCGCGATCAAAAAATGCACATATAGAACGCAAAAAATCAAAATGCGACTACCTTCTCGACAAAGCACCTTCCGACGAACAAATTGCGGAGATCGAACGTCGCGTAAACGAAGTAATAGACCTTCACCTCCCTGTATACTGCGAATTTATGTCGCACGAAGAGGCAGGCAAATATGTAGATTTAAGTAAATTGCCGAAAAATGTTTCCGACACGCTACGCATCATACGCGTAGGCGATTATGACGCCTGCGCCTGTATCGGCGAACACGTAAATAATACGTCCGAAATCGGACATATTAAACTCCTTAACCACAATTTTGAAAACGGTTATTGGAGAATACGGTTTAAACTGGAAAACATATAATTTCATGTTTATTCGTCCTTTTCCTGTTTTTTTTATTAACTTTGCCGCAATAAAAAAAACAGGTTTACAGGCAAAAAACAGAGTATTACCCATTAAAATAATTATTATGCAAACAATTGAAAATTACAATTTTGCCGGCAAGAAGGCATTTGTACGCGTGGACTTTAATGTACCGCTCGACGAGAATTTCAAAATCACGGACGACACCCGTATCCGTGCAGCATTACCTACCCTCAAGAAAATCATCGGCGACGGCGGAAGCGTCATCATCGGCTCGCACCTTGGACGTCCGAAAGGCGTTGCCGACAAGTTTTCGCTGAAACACATTCTTGGACATGTATCGGAACTTCTTGGCGTTGACATACAATTTGCAAACGATTGTATAGGAGAAGACGCTAAAATCAAAGCTTCGGCCATGCAGCCGGGCGAAGTTCTGTTACTTGAAAACCTGCGTTTCTATGCCGAAGAAGAAGGCAAACCGCGCGGGCTTGCCGAAGATGCTACCGACGAAGAAAAGAAGGCCGCTAAAAAAGTTGTAAAAGAAAGTCAGAAGAAATTTACGGAAACGCTTGCTTCTTATGCAGATGTATATGTCAACGACGCCTTCGGAACGGCTCATCGCGCACATGCATCTACGGCGCTTATCGCAGCATATTTCGATACGGACAGCAAAATGTTCGGCTTCCTTATGGAAAAAGAAGTAAAAGCCGTAGAAAAAGTGATGAATGATATTGCCCGCCCTTTCACCGCTATCATGGGCGGTTCCAAAGTATCGTCAAAAATAGATATCATCGATAATCTTTTAGGTAAAGTAGACAATCTTATTATCACCGGAGGTATGACTTATACCTTTTCCAAAGCAAAAGGAGGAAAAATAGGAAATTCTATCTGCGAAGACGACAAACTTGACCTTGCCGTCAGTTTAATGACAAAAGCAAAAGAAAAAGGCGTTAACCTTGTACTTGCAACAGATGCTAAAATAGCCGATAGCTTCAGTAATGACGCTAAGACAGACTATGCCGACTGCGACAAGATACCCGACGGTTGGGAAGGTTTGGATATCGGCCCGAAAACAGAAGCTATATATGCGAATGTTATCAAAAACTCAAGGACAATCTTATGGAACGGTCCGACGGGCGTATTCGAATTTGAGAATTTTACCCACGGTTCACGCGCTGTCGGCGAAGCCGTAGTTGAAGCGACAAAAAACGGCGCTTTCTCATTAGTCGGCGGCGGCGATTCCGTAGCATGCGTTAACAAATTCGGTCTGGTAAATGGCGTGTCTTACGTATCCACAGGCGGCGGCGCCCTGCTGGAAGCTATTGAGGGAAAAGTTCTTCCCGGCATAGAAGCCATACGTGGATATTAACCATTCGAATTGCTTTTCACAACCTCTATTAAACAGGATGTGTCATAAGTCCTAAACAGGCAAAACCTGAAAACGGACTTTTGACACATCTTTTTTTTCTTTATCTGCCGGAAACAACGATCCCGACAACTTCAAACGAATATAAAATGTGCCAGGGGAAATTTATTTAAAAAAAAAGTGCAGACATTTTTGGGATTTATAAAAAATCATTCATATCTTTGCAAAACTATCTTTATAATAGTATTGCGCGAAAATATGAAGAAAATATTTACATATCTGTTTACTATTATAATGACTGCTTTGGTTTTTTACGGCGGAGCAGGCATAAACATTATTTTATATTGTTGCAACCACTGTCGTTCGGTCGGTATCGAAACCATGTTGAAAGATAATTGTTGCGAAAGACATAATCATACATGCAATTATAACGACAGTAACAGTCATTCTAAAGAGCCGGCAGAAGACGCCTTCCATAATGATTGCAGAGAGAACAACCGTCCGACAGGCCATATTGCATTCGATGGCCATAACGGTTATAATAATGAACATGCAGGAGATGATTGCTGCAATATAAAACGAATTAGTTTTGACTGGACTTCGCACTCTTTTTCAGAATTGGAGATTGATCTTTCGCCGACCGTTTTTAATTTGCTTCCTTATGAAATCGTTGACATTTCGAATATAAACCATTTGATTAGCGAGGCAGGCATGATTATGATGACTAAAGGTCCGCCTGTCTATCCACGTGATTGTCTATCCAAATACACCGTTCTTTTGATTTAGTTTCAAAAGGAATATCCTTCAAAAATGCTATTCGTCAGTCTTAGGAAATTGAATATTTGAATTTATTTCCGGAAAAGAACAGCATTAAAATTTGGGGAGATGTCCTTATATAAAACATTTTTATTTGCATCCGGCCTCATACGCCGGAATTTTATAAATCAAAAGAATAAAACAATGACAAAATACATATTTATTTTTATCGCAATACTTATTTCCGCGACTATAACAGCCGGAGATAAAATTAGGGGATACGTTTATGACGAACAAAACGAACCTCTCACAGGAGCTAATGTCCATTGGGAAAAAACTAGCAATGGCACTGTAACCGACGCCAACGGCTTTTTCGAAATCGAACGGATAGAAAACAAACGATTAATAATCAGCTATATAGGATATGCTACTTCGATCATTACCGTTGAACCTCAAAATGAACCCTTACGTATCATACTTAATGGTGAAGTCGAACTTGACGAAATTGTCGTACACGAAAGACACTTAGGCATGGTTTCTCCACGCGGCAGTATCATACAGACACAACGCATAACCCACAACGAACTGTACAGGGCTGCATGTTGTAACCTGGCCGAAAGTTTCGAGACGAATCCTTCGGTCGACGTTTCTTTTGCCGATGCAGCTACCGGAGCGCGCCAGATAAAATTATTAGGGCTACCGGGAACTTATGTGCAAATGCTCACGGAAAACTACCCGAACTTCCGCGGGGCAGCATCGCTTTACGGTTTGGACTATGTGCCCGGAGCTTGGATGGAAAGCATACAAATCTCGAAGGGGACGTCGTCAGTGAAAAACGGATATGAAGCGCTTGCCGGACAAATAAACGTCGAATTTAAAAAACCTGCAACAGCCGATATTTTTTCTGCCAATCTGTTTGCCAATGATGCGGGAAGATATGAAGCTAACAGCGATGCTTCATGGCATATCAACGACAACCTCTCCACAGGATTGCTGGTGCATTACTCAAGCGACGGCGAACAACATGACGATAACGATGACGGGTTTCTGGATATGCCGCTCAAAGAACAGGTCAACCTGATGAACAGGTGGCAACACAGGGTCGATAACTATATATCCCAGTATGGCTTGCGTTATCTGCACGAAAACCGTACCGGAGGACAGGCGACGAAACATCTTCATGTCGCAGACCCTTATCGGATAATGCTTAATACGAATCGTATCGAAGGATTTACCAAACAGGCATATATCATCAATCCCGACAAAGTTGAAAGTATTGCTTTGATTCTGTCAGGTTCCCGCCACGAGCAACGGTCTACTTACGATCGTACACCTTACAACGTTTATCAGAACAACATTTACGCAAGTTTAATGTACGAAAAAGAGTTCTTACCGATGCACAGCATAAGTACGGGACTTAGCCTGAACTATGACGGTTTCGATGAGAATCTCACTCGAAATGGGGAAAAATCGGTTTTCGACCGCACAGAAGTCGTACCGGGCGCTTATATGCAATATACGTATAATCTCAACGACAAATTTATTCTGCTTGCCGGTATACGCGCCGATCACAGTTCCATTTATAAGTTTTTCGTGACGCCACGTATCCACTTGAAATATAATATTTTTGAATGGTTTCATGTACGCGCTTCGGCAGGAAAAGGCTTCCGCACAGCAAATGTTCTTGCAGAAAACAATTTCCTGCTGTCCAGCAGCCGCAAAATGATGATCGCCGATAATCTCGATCAGGAAGAAGCCTGGAATACAGGCGTAAACTTTTCATTTTACGTACCGCTTGGCGGCAAAGAGCTTTCGATAAACACGGAATGGTATTATACGAATTTCAACAAACAGGTGGTGGTTGACATGGATAGCAATCCCCATGAAGTCCGCTTTTATAACCTCAATGGGAAATCGTACTCAAACAGTTTTCAAGTCGAAGCGACTTATCAGTTTCCGTTCCTTCGCGGGTTCACACTGACGGGCGCTTATCGCAATACAGATACCAAAACAGATTACCGGAACGTCAACGGGGGCGTACTTCGTTTAAAAAAACCTTTGGTAAGCGACTATAAAGGATTATTGACGGCTTCGTATCAGACACCCTTGAAAAAATGGCAGTTTGACTTGACCGGGCAGTTCAACGGAGGTGGACGAATGTCCGCACCGGATACGTATAATCCGCTATGGGAAGCCGATTTCAGCCCTTACAACGTATGGAATGTACAGATAACAAAGCTCTTTCGCCAATGGTCAATTTATGCAGGAGCAGAAAATTTGTTCGGTTTCACACAAGACAATCCGATTATAGATGCGGCGAATCCCCGTAGCGACAATTTCGACGGATCAATGATCTGGGGACCTGTACTCGGACGAAAATTATATGTAGGCCTGCGCTATAATATAAGTCGTGATTAAAAAACTATTTATTAACCCTTTAAATATATAATTATGAAACGTAGTCTGGTTATTATGTTATGCGCCATGTTTGCTATATCAATAGCATCGGCACAGGAAACAAAGAAAAAGAAACAGAAAGAAACAGTTACATTTTTTATTGAAAACATGGAATGTGAAAACTGTATTAAGAAGATTGAAAAGAACATCGCTTTTGAAAAAGGCGTAACCGATCTCAAATGCAATCTGTCTACACGTACGGTAGAAGTTACCTATCGTATGGATAAAACAGACGTAAAAAAACTTATGGTCGCCTTCGATAAAATCGATAAGAAAGCGGCTGTACTAAAAGATGGCGAAAAACCGGAAACAAAGCATGACGGACACAAGCACTGAACAACGTCCGTCTGTGTTTTATTTTTGATGCCGCACAACAATCTTTAATGAAATTCAGGAAGTCGGAAAATATAAACGGCAAGAACATTGTCGCATTTTCCGACTTCTGCATTTCTGTTCCCCCGTCAAAACTTCGCATTGCCGAATCACTACCTGTAAACGGCTTCGAAGCGCGCCAGCGAATCCGCTCCCGCCATTAATATCAAAATGTCTCCATCCAACGTATAACCATCCGTCGCTTCAAGCGTTTGTTTCAACTTTGTTTCCGTATCCATATTCAAACACATCTTCATAGTCGACGCCATTTGCGAAAAAATGATCCCATTGTTCGGTTTCAGCGTATAAGCGCCGGTAAAACTATTACATCCGCCGCTTCCACTCACCCGGCAATCTTCCTTTTTTAACATGATATGAGCTTCCTTGCCGCCTTCGGGAGTAACCGCCGGTTCGCCGGAAAAATCCGTCAGTTTCCAATACTTTTCCACCAAGTTCAAATCCACTTTGACAAGAATATAGTTTTCCGCTAATTCTCCAGTTATTTTATTACCTTCACGGTCAAGCGCCGTCAATAAATTTTCGCCTATAAGAAACTGCATCTTATCCTCGCCTTCGCCTATCGTAATACAATTTCGCTCTTTATCCCAACTAATTTTCCCGAAACTGTCAAAACTGCCGTCATCCTTACCGACATATACCAGCCGGAGGTTGAAAGTCCGATCTTCCGACAATTCCAACGACACCCGAATACCCATACAATCGGCACAAGGCAAAAAACCGGAATAAAAACCGTCCCAATCCAACACATTCTGCGAATTATCAGCTATAGCTGCGGGCACCCCGCCCGCACTTTTCGTATCTTTCCGTTGCGATTTACAAGATACCATCCCAATCATTAATGCGAACAGGCCGCAAATAAACAACTTATTTTTCATACTTCAACTTTTAAAATTATACTATAAAATCAATGTATTACCATAATACGGTAAAAATGATTCACAGCAACAAAATTACATGAAAATTTCGGATTTCCAAACGCGCACGAATAGAAAAAGTTTTTTTACAGAGGAAACGAAATTTTTCGATTCTCACAAGCGCATATAAAGAAATCTCCTTTGAAAAAACAGGGAAAAACCAATAATAAAAACGGAAACAGTCAATAATTAGAAAAATAAGAAGTACTTTTGCCATGTTTTTCAGTTAAATCTTATGGAAAGAGTATTAGTTACCGGCGGTGCCGGGTTTATCGGTTCGCATCTGTGCGACCGGCTTATTTGCGAGGGATACGACGTGATCTGTATGGATAATTACTTCACGGGGAACAAAAATAATGTGCGGCATTTGCTCGGTAACGACCGTTTCGAGTTAATACGCCACGATGTGACAACTTCTTTTTACGCCGAAGTGGATAAGGTTTTCAATCTTGCATGTCCCGCTTCGCCGGTATATTACCAGTATAATCCGATAAAAACCCTCAAAACATCTATTTACGGGGCGCTGAATATGCTTGGACTGGCGAAGCGTGTAAATGCCAAAATACTGCACGCCTCCACGAGCGAAGTTTATGGCGATCCTACCGTTCACCCACAGGTCGAATCGTATTGGGGAAATGTAAACCCTATCGGTATACGGTCGTGTTACGACGAAGGCAAACGCGCTGCCGAAACACTTTGTATGGATTATCGCCGCCGGCATAACCTCAGGGTGAAAATAATCCGTATTTTTAATACCTACGGTCCGCGGATGGACAGGAATGATGGACGTGTGGTGTCCAACTTTATCGTTCAGGCATTGACGGGAAAAGATATCACGATTTATGGCGACGGAACGCAGACCCGCAGTTTTCAATACATCGACGACCTCGTTGAAGGGATGATCCGTATGATGAATACGGAAGACGATTTTACCGGACCGGTAAATCTCGGTAATCCCGGCGAGTTTTCCATGCTTGAACTGGCAAATAAAGTGATCCGGTTAACAGGCTCCAAATCCCAAATAATATTCGAACCTTTACCTCTGGACGACCCTAAACAGCGTAAACCGGACATCTCTTTGGCTTTTGAAAAATTAGACGGATGGGAACCGGCGATAAAGCTGGAAGAAGGACTGAAAAAAACAATCGCTTATTTCGACGAAGCGCTTAAGAAAGGAGAATAAATAACCGGTGGACATACAGGAGATCAAATCCGTATACAAAGCGCATCCGCAGGTGAACGCGACGAACTCGTCGCTGGAAAGAGACGACGTGCGGAATATCTTTTTGCAGGGACTGAACGGATCAAGCGGAGCAATCGTGACGGCTTCCGTTTTTGAAAAAAAAGGAG
The DNA here is from genome assembly GCA_031258835.1 of Tannerella sp. Taxonomy (GTDB): domain Bacteria; phylum Bacteroidota; class Bacteroidia; order Bacteroidales; family Tannerellaceae; genus Tannerella. Next base: position 3,944 of record JAIRMH010000312.1, on the reverse strand, counting down.
GCCTTCTCTTATGTATACAAAACGATCCGGAAGATGCCGGATACTTTTATAACGACCTGATGCAACTGATGAACGGGAAGAACGTTTACTTTTTCCCCTCCGCTTATCACCGCCATATTAAGTACGGCCATACGGATCCGGCCAACGAGATATTACGTACCGAAACGCTTAGTTTGTTACAGGAAGAAAATCCTTCGTGTATCATCGTCACTTATCCCGATGCCATTGCTGAAAAAGTTTTATCGAAAAAAATACTGAAAGAATATACGCTTTCAATTCATACCGGTGAAAAAATAGACCCGATGTTTGTTTCCGACGTGCTTGACAGTTATGGATTCGAACAGACCGACTATGTTTACGAACCCGGGCAATATGCGATACGCGGCAGTATCATAGATATCTTTTCGTTCTCTAATGAAGATCCTTTTCGCGTTGACTTTTTCGGGAATGAAGTCGAAACAATCCGCATCTTCGACGTCGAGACGCAGCTTTCAAAAAATAAAACGGAAGAAATCCATATCATACCGGAAATCGGCAAACAGATAGATTCGGATTCTTCGTTGCTCGATTTGTTGCCGGAAAGCGCTTTACTTTTTTGTCGGGATATGGCATGGTGCGAAGAACGCATCGGCAGCTTATGGGACGAAACGCCCGTAAACCACGACGACGGAGGATTCGCCGACGTCGAAGCCATGAGGAAGAAATTAATTACTTCGGATACCCTTTTGAAATCAACAGCCCGCTTCTGTAAAATCCATTTCCATACAGGGAAAAAACAGGTGGACGCTGCGATACGGTTCGATACTTCCCCGCAACCGTTCTATCATAAAAATTTCGATGCGGTAAGCGAATCGTTCAAAAAATTCCTCTCCGAAGGCTACACGCTCTACCTACTGACCGACAGTTCCCGACAGACGGAACGTATCCGCGACATCTTCGACGACCGAGGTGACAAGATCCCCTTTACCGCCCTCAATCATACGCTACACGAAGGTTTTACGGATCATACGCTAAAAATATGCCTGTTCGCCGATCATCAGATTTTCGGACGCTTCCATAAATATAACCTGAAAAGCGACAAAGCAAGAAGCGGTAAAATAACTTTGTCGCTAAAAGAATTGAACCAATTCGCAACGGGCGATTATATCGTACATATCGACCATGGCATCGGACAGTTCGGAGGGTTAGTCCGCTTAGATGTCAACGGGAAACTGCAGGAAGCCGTAAAGTTAATCTACAAAAACGGCGACATCATTTTCGTCAGTATTCATTCCCTGCATAAACTGTCCAAATATAAAGGCAAAGACGGCGAACCGCCGGCGCTGAGTAAACTCGGAACCGGGGCTTGGGAACGAATGAAAGACCGTACGAAGAAAAAAGTAAAAGATATCGCCCGCGACCTCATCAAACTCTATGCGCAACGGAAAAACGAACGAGGCTTTGCATTCAGTCCGGACAGCTTCCTGCAAGATGAGTTGGAGGCAAGTTTCATTTATGAAGATACACCCGACCAGCTAAAAGCCACGACGGAAGTAAAAGCCGATATGGAAAGCGAACGTCCGATGGACCGTCTCATCTGCGGCGATGTCGGGTTTGGAAAAACGGAAATATCCATTCGGGCGGCGTTCAAGGCGGTAACAGACAATAAACAAGTGGCCGTGCTCGTTCCTACAACCGTCCTGGCGTTTCAGCATTACCGGACATTTAAAGAACGACTGAAAGACTTTCCCTGTAAGATCGATTACATCAGTCGCGCACGAACGAACGCCGAAATAAAAAAGATACTGGAACAGCTTCATGACGGCACGGTAAACATTCTGATAGGGACGCACCGGCTGGTAAGCGGAGATGTTAAATTCAAAGATCTGGGACTTTTGATCATCGACGAAGAACAGAAATTCGGCGTTTCCGTAAAAGAAAAACTTCGTCAAATGAAAACGAACATAGATACGCTGACGATGACGGCGACCCCAATCCCGCGAACACTCCAGTTCACGCTTATGGGCGCCCGCGACCTTAGTAATATACATACGCCGCCGCCAAACCGCTATCCGATACAGACGGAGATAGAACGATTCAACGCCGATATCATCCGCGAAGCGATCGAATTTGAAATGAGCCGTAACGGACAGGTATTTTTCATTAATAACCGGATACAAAACATCCATGACATAGAAACTTGCATACGTCGCGAGATTCCAGATGCACGCATTGCCATTGGTCACGGGCAAATGGAACCGGAAAAACTGGAACGGGTAATCCTCGATTTTGTCAATCATGAATACGACGTCCTCATATCAACCACCATCATAGAAAATGGCATTGATGTGCCGAACGCAAACACTATTATAATTAACAACGCCCATCAGTTCGGACTATCCGAACTGCACCAGTTGCGCGGACGCGTAGGACGAAGCAACCGTAAGGCGTTTTGTTACCTGCTCTCTCCACCGCTTTCTGCCATCACCACAGAAGCGCGCCGCCGCATACAAGCTATCGAAAACTTTGCCGAACTGGGTAGCGGAATGTATATCGCCTTGCAGGACCTTGATATCCGCGGAGCCGGTAATATGCTCGGCGCCGAACAAAGCGGATTTATTGCCGACCTCGGCTACGAAACATATCAAAAGATTCTCGAAGAAGCGGTAGACGAACTTAAAATCGACGAATTTGCCGGTTTATATGCCTCCGACGACACACACCTGCCGGATGCGGAACGCGAATTTGTCAGGGAAACATTTATTGAAAGCGACCTTGAATTATTGTTCCCACCCACCTACATACCCAACGATTCCGAACGGATAAGCATATACCGTGAACTTGACGCCATAGAAGACGATGAAAAACTCTCCGGCTTCGTCGCCCGCCTGAAAGACCGCTTCGGCGCAATACCGGAAGAAGGAGAAGAACTGATCCGTGTCGTATCGTTGCGTCAACTCGGCAAGCAATTAGGCTTCGAAAAACTCATCCTTAAAAAAAGCATGATGAACATTCATCTTGTAAAAAACGATGAAAGCCCCTACTACCAAAGCAAAACTTTCGGCAAACTGCTCTCCTACATACAGCGACGCCCCAAAAATTGCAATCTGCGCGAACAGGCCGGAAAACGCAGCCTGATCATAAAAAACATCCCTGACGTACAGACAGCATGCCGATGTCTGGCGGAAATACTCAACGAAAAAGCAGGATAGATGTTCTGTTTATTTTGCGTTCAGCCGACGGTTTAACTCTGCGAGTTATCAGGCTTGCCCTTCATAAGCTCTGACCTTTTCTTCCAGCGCCCTGACTTTTTCTTCCAGCGCTCTGGACTGTTCTTCCAACGCCTTCGCCTGCTCTACAATCACGCTGTCTTTTTCTTCAATCATCTTGTCTTTTTCTTCAATCGTCTTGTCTTTTTCCCCAATAACGCTATCTTTTTCCTCCAGTGCCATGGCCTTTTCCTCAAGCGCCCTGGCCTTTTCTTCAAGAGCTTTGTCTTTTTCTTCCAGCGCCTTCTCCTGTTCTTCGATGATACGTTTCTGCTTACGGTGCGTTTTTCCGAAAAGGGCGTCTATCGTGCGCAGCGCTTCAGCTTCCTTTTCTATTTCTTCCCGTTCTGCAGGGTCGGCTACCATTTCATTAAGTATGGAGGTGATGAAACGTATCTCCTTATCATCCGACCGGTATGCATACTGCTTGCTTACTTCCGAATCTTCACGGATGAAATGCGCCTGCTCGAAGAGGCTTAGCAGTTCGTTCAACTTTGTGCCGTAGCGTTTGTCGGTAATTCTTCCTGCCTGGATTACATAACTGTCGTGCGTGAGCTTCTCCACGAAGGGCGACTTTGCCTCGACCGCGTTACCGTGTACCAAGTCACGGTAATGACGCTCTACCTTGATGCACGGACTTTCTATTTCGGCAAGTCTGCCGCCAAGGATATAGATAGTAGTGATGGGCAAGACTAT
>JAIRMH010000034.1 GCA_031258835.1 Tannerella sp. | reverse complement strand
ACGATTTCGCATAAATTTATTCTATAAATTTTGCCGGACATTTTTATCGGTCTATATGGAATGTCGAAAATTTCATGTATATTTGTCGAACAATAAATATTTTTTAGCGATGAGATACTTTAATATAGCAGGTCCCTGTAACAGTACGGACCATTACATGATTGACGCCTCCACCCGCTTGCAGGGTGTGGAACGGTTAATAGACATGAAGCAGTATTTTGTAATTCATGCCGCGCGGCAGAGTGGGAAAACAACCTACCTGCAGGATTTGTCGAGGAGGCTCAACGCAGGCGGACAATACCACGCACTGTACTGCTCGCTGGAAAGCGTGCAGAATATTGTCGATCCAAAAGAAGGGATACCTGCAATTATTAGTTGTCTAAAAGACAGCTTTTCCAATGCCGGCATCCCGCAAGAGGATAAGTTTGCTCAAGCAGCCGATTTAACCGATTACATATCGGTGCTAAAAGCAACGTTGTCGCGTTTCTGCAAGTTGCTGGACAAGCCCTTAATCATTCTTTTCGACGAGGCCGACTGTTTGAGTGAAGGAACATTGATTTCTTTCTTGCGACAATTGCGGAATGGTTATAATACCAGGTCACTAGCGCCTTTTGTCCACTCGGTAGCATTAGTCGGTATGCGTGACATCCGCGACTACAAGGCTAAAGTTCGTCCCGACAGCGAAACGATGGGTAGCGCAAGCCCGTTCAATATCGTTACGGAATCGCTGACATTAAAAAACTTCACGAAAGATGAAATTACGCAACTCTACAAACAGCATACCGATGAAACCGGACAGGTGTTTGAAGATGCTGCCGTCGAATTAGTCCGGGAACAGACACAGGGACAGCCCTGGTTAGTGAACGCCATTGCCCGCGAGGTAATTGAGAAAATCCAACATTCGGACTACACAAAACCTGTTACGGCGGAATTGGTTAACGAAGCCATCCAAAACATCATCCTTGCCCGCCCTACGCATATCGACAGCCTGCTGGAACGGCTGAAGGAACAACGCGTACGCAGGATTATAGAACCGGTGATTTTGGGTGAGGGACTTATCCCAAGGGATTCCGACGATTTCCTGTATACCCGTGATTTGGGATTAATCCGTGTAATTAACGGGCGGATAGAACCCGCCAATCCGATTTACGCCGAAGTAATTATCCGCAAACTGTCTTCCGACATACAGGATGAGTTGCAAAATCCGAAGTATCCCTACCAGCTACCCCGTTACCTGAACGGCGAACGCATTGACATGGATTACCTGATGCGCGACTTCCAGCAGTTCTGGCACGCCAACAGCGATATATGGCTGAAACGGTGCGACGACTATCCGGAAGCGGCGCCTCACTTGGTGATGATGGCTTTCCTGCAACGGGTAGTGAACGGTGGCGGACAGATAATCCGCGAGATGGCTTCGGGTACAGGCCGCCTCGACCTTTGCCTGATATACAAGAACCGGAAGTACCCGATAGAGTTGAAAATCCGCTACGGCGACAAATACATAGAAGATGGCATCGAACAGACTGCCCGCTATATGGATTTGCACTGTTGTCATGAAGGCTGGCTGGTGACATTCGACCGCCGCCCGACCGTCAGATGGGAGGATAAACTCTACTTCAGGAAGGAAATAGTGAACGGAAAAACGGTTACGGTGGTGGGAGTATGATGTTGAATGTATGATGTTAACCTTTTTCGGTCTATGTAGAAGGTCGAAAGTTTCAGGTATATTTGCAATTATAAAATATTATCGTACCTTTGTCCCCCGAATTTGGCGGCTGTGGTGTAATTGGTAGCCACGCCAGACTTAGGATCTGGTGCTGAGAAGCGTGGGGGTTCGAGTCCCTTCAGCCGCACATTTTTTTTGATACCGCCTAATCTTATAGACGATCAATGTTTACAAGTGATTGCTGACCTGATGTATATTGAAAGACTATACAATATTAAATTATCCGTTTTGATTTATTTTTCCGGTAATTCTTTCGTTTTGTACTTGTCCTTACCAATGAATATAATCGCCAGATAGCGCACGTCCCTGCGTTTTGCCAGGCGGTACGACGAACGATATTTTTCCAACTGCGCGAACGCTTCGGCAAATTTGCCGGCAACCGCCTGTGCACTGTCGCTCGTTTTCATGTATTTAAGTTCCCATATCCACTCGTAGGGGATAATATCCTGTCCCTTTGCCGACCGTTCCAGCCAGATATCCGCATATCCCGTGGAGAACTCAGGTTCATTGATAACGTGGTACAGCGAACTTTGCATTAAACGGCTTATCAACATGACTTTGATGTATTTTTCATCAAAATTCAGCAAATCCCGGTTGGAAATCTTGCTGATTAAATGTTCGGTCATGTAATCCAGAAACGGTTTTGGATTTGATTTGTAGGCGAGTTCCAGTATCGCCGCCGCCTGTTTCGTGTTGCTGATAAGGATATTATCTCTTTCGCGTGTCATCCGTTCAAAGTATTCCCAATAAACTGAACGTATGGACTGATTCGGTATTTTCAAGCAGGATAGCATGGAATCGTCAACCGTCAGCAATCCGAAATAAAACAGCAACGACACAAAGTTTGCATTATTATGCAATTCGTCCAAGGAGAATTTCGGTACTATATCTGCGGAAATAACGCTGTTCAGAGCTATTTCCGACAACTGTTCGCGGTTTTGTCCGCTCGAAAGCAACAGTCGCAAGCGACCGTAATCCATTTTCAAGTTTTCATCCATAAGAAGTTCCGGCTGGTAATCCGTATCGAGCAGTTCCGAAAAAATATATAACATCATCGAGGGATTATAGACGCTGCTTTTACCCTTGAAATGAAACATGTAACCGTCGTACAGTTTCTTTAAGTCAATTGGGATTCGCGAAGGGTCTATGCCGGTCTCGTTCATCAGCCATTCCGCTTCTTCCTGAGTAAAGCCGAGTATTTCATTATATTGCGGCTTAAGCGACAGGTTTATCGCCACATTAAAGCCGCTCGTCAAGTCATCAAGCATGACCGGCGTAATACCCGTCAGCATGATACGGTCGATTACGGTTTCCGAACCTTCTTTCAGTGTCTCGTAAAAATCCCTGACAATGCCGTTTGCACGTATGTTCTGTTTATAGAACTCGACCCCTTCCGGTGTCCCCATTACAATGAAATCATTGGCAAAATGATCGTATTCATCTATAATGACAAACAACTTGCGATTTTGAGACGCGACTGCCCTGAAAGCAACTTTCAAATATCCCGATACGGATTTTTTTGTCCGTACATCGCGAATCAAAGATTCATGTTCCGGCAAAAAATCCTTGTGATTATCAAGAAATTGCATTACGCTGCTTTCAATTTTTTCAGTAAAGGAAATCCCAAAATCATCTTGCGTTGTCGTGTCTATGCCTGAAAAATTAAATTTAAGCGCCATCAATTCATTATGTTTCGGCGTCGGGTGTTTCCCGATATACAAGTCGCCGAACAGGGTTTCAAAACTGTCTGCACTACACACGTCGTAGTAATGTGTCAGCATGGAAAAAAACAGTGACTTACCAAACTTGCGCGGACGAACCAGAAACAGTTTGTCGCTTTCCTCCCGTTCCAAAAGTTCGATAAAACGCGTCTTGTCTACATACGCGTAACCTTCCGTCCTGATTTTCTCAAAATTGCTGTTGCCATAAGGCAAACGTTTCCTGTTTGTTGATTTCATGATGCATATCCCTGAAGAGTCACGACAAATGTACATGAAATTTTCGACATTCCACACAGACCGATAAAAAAAGGTTAATTCTTTTTTTGAGGTGCTATGAAACGTGTCCGGCGAAAATTTATAGGGGAAAGATAGCGAAAATATATTACCAAACAATTTCAGGCGGACTTTTAAGCCGGAAAAGAGATTCTGCACAACTTGCCGGGCTTAACCGCGTAAGGTACGCTTACTCGGTAATAACCGAAAACTCCCCGATCCCACCGGCTGCCGCTTTATCGGCAAGACGTATGGCGACGAAACGCACATTACACCCTTTCACCGGCGTAAATCGCACTTCCTGCATCACAGGATTATTCGCTATGTTAGAAAATTCTCCTTCGGCAATTTTACGCCCGTCAACAAACAGTTGATAAGATGTGATACAATCGTTGGCGTCACGACGCTGGCTGGGCGTATAACGAAAACCTGATATTGTCGTTGGTTCCGGCAAATGAAAAGCAAGCGACGGACGTTCTTTCGGCAAATGATAAACGGAATAACCATTTCCGTCAAATACGACTCCGGCCGTTTTATCCATCGACGGTTCCAATATATAAGAAGAAGAGGGTATATCAAATTCACAAACCGTCGCAGGACTCCATCTGTCCGATAATTCATCATAAGAAGCGGCGCTTATAATTCCCTTTCGGGAAAATTCAAACGGCTTTGTATATAAAGTCGACGATTTGCCGGGTTGGCTGCCATCCGTTGTATAATAAACAACAGTATTTACATCATCCGAACTTATCGATACAAGACTTTCCGCATTACGGCTAACGACAGGTTCAACCATCAGCGACGGCGCCAGATATGCCTCTACATTATTTATACATAAGGGGCCACGCGTATCCAAAAAGCGTATCCGCATTTGCTCCGCCTCTACCGTTTTAAAACGAACAATCCGTTTATATCCTACCGTTGTCGTCGAATCGACAACGTTCACCGTTTTCCATTCGTCATTCCGTCCTGTCTCGATAACAAATTTACGCACACGCTGTCCAAGCGGAATATATTCCTGTATCAGTACACGGTTAAAACTCGTTGATGCCGGAAATGTAAAAGTAAGCGTTCCGCTTACAACGTCATCATCGGTTGCCCAATATGTATCCTCCTCATCATCAAGTACATTTTTTGCGGAGAACGTTCGTCCACGCATATTATCCGCTGTTACTTTTGCCCGCTTCAAGAGATTATCTTTCAGGTCATTACGAATCGTTTCCGCCCACTCCATTACACGTGCCGAATCAACGGGATGTATACGTCCGCTCAATGCCACCGGAAAATTAAGTATCAGATTTGCATTATGACCGATGCTGCGATAGTAAATATCCGTCAGTTGTTTGAGCGTCTTCACCTGGTGGTCTTCGCGGGCATGATAGAACCAGCCCGGGCGAACAGACACGTCCACTTCCGCACCTAACCATTTAGGTCCGTTTTCATCTCCCCACTGACTACCCCTATAAGTATATCCATAAGCCGGCTCCGAGTCATAAATGCTCCATTGCGTGTCACCGGCCCAGCCATTCTCATTACCTATCCAGCGGATATCAGGAACCGTACCTCCAAAAATCATCGCCGCAGGATGCTTTTCCTTTATTATCTTACGCGCTTTCTCATAATTATAATACGTTTTAGCCTCTATTGAACGCCGTTCGTCGGCGCCGCCATACCAACCCGTACCGCCGTTAGCGCCGTCGAACCAAAACTCGAACAACGGGCCATAACCGGAGACAAGCTCCCGTATCTGATTATGATAAGTTTCAATATATTCGGGTTTCCCGTAACCGGCATTATTCCTGTCCCACGGTGAAAGATAAATGCCTAATTTGAGTCCGTGGCGTTTACAGGCTTCCGAAAGTTCACGAACGACGTCTCCCGTTCCGTCTTTCCATGGCGAGTTTTTTACACTATACTCTGTCGTTTTCGTAGGCCACAGGCAAAAACCGTCGTGATGCTTAGTGGTAATAACAACCCCTTTCATGCCAATATCTTTGAAGATCCTTACCCATTGCTCACAGTTTAAATCCTCAGGATCGAAAGTCGACGCCGGAGTATTTCCATAGCCCCATTCAAGATCGTTAAACGTATTGAGGCCGAAATGAACAAAGGCATACATTTCGGTTTTGTGCCAGGCAATTTGCTCCGGCGAGGGAACTGGCATTACAGGCTTTGGCGCTTCTACGTCGTTTACACAGGAGAACATTAAAACCGAAACGGCTAAAAAAGCCGGCAATAAAAATAAAATCTTCCGTTCCATAAGAGTACAATTTATTCTCCTATAATCTTAACAAGAACGCGTTTCCGACGTTTCCCGTCAAATTCTCCGTAAAAAATCTGCTCCCAAGGGCCGAAATCCAGTTTCCCACCTGAAACGGCTACCACCACTTCGCGCCCCATCAACGTACGTTTAATATGTGCATCCGCATTGTCTTCAAATCCGTTATGCCGGTATTGATTATATGGCTTTTCAGGAGCTAATTTCTCCAGCCATACCTCAAAATCGTGATGTAATCCGCTTTCATCATCGTTGATAAAAACGCTCGCGGTAATGTGCATCGCGTTGCAAAGGAGCAAACCCTCCTTGATCCCGCTCTCGCGCAAACATTCTTCTATAAAAGGCGTAATGTTAAACATTTGCCTGCGATAACTGGCTTCAAACCATAATTCTTTTCGATACGATTTCATATTTACATTATATTTTTATTTATCCTGAATCTTCTTCACGCCTAACGATCGACTCTTAAATGCGTATTTTTCCGCAAATTCCGGCGATATATAATTTGAATAACGACAACAGACTTCCGTCGAAAAATCAATTCCGCATTGAATCACTTTTCCCCAATCTTCTTTATTCAACTCCGGGATATCCCGACAGCCAATATCGTATTTTATTAAACCATAGATAATGCCGGCATTAAAATTATCGCCTGCGCCAATCGTACTTACAGGCGTTATTTTTATGGAGTCAAAGTGCGCCTTTATGTTGTTCGTATAAAGGGTGACGCCATCCGCGCCGTGCGTCGTAATAAAACAACTGCAACGCGGTCTGATGATTTCCGAATATACATCGTCCACATCAGTTTTTTCATACAAGTTATGAAAATCCTCGTCCGAGCCGCGCACAATCGTCGCATATTCACAATTCTCGGCGACAAACCTGCGTAACTGATCACGATCGGATTTGTGCGAGGCGCGGAAATTAGGATCATAGTATACCAGTGCCCCGCGTTTTTGCGCTTCTTTCGGAAATTCCACAAAACGTTCTCTGTATAAAGGATTCAAGGCGTAGAATGAACCAAACGCAAAAATGTCATTTTCGTTTATTTCGGGAACGGGCATATTTAACCTCTTTGGGGGATAATCCGTATGGAAAATATATTCGGCATTCTTGTCATCACCAAGAAATGCGAGCGAAACAGGACTTTTACGTCCTTCAAGCCTGCCTATGTAATCCGTATTGATCCCATTGCAGGACATAAAACGGCGAACCATATCACCCACGCGGTCATCCCCTGTTTCGCTGATAAATGTTACCGGAATACCGAGGCGACTCAACGAAACCATCCCATTCAAAATCGAACCGCCCACAACCGAACGTTCCGGCTGTTCGCCATTAAAAATGATGTCCAATATGGTCTCTCCTATCCCTACCGCTTTACGCATAATTCACTCTTTTCAGCATTTACTTTGCTCACGGCTTTTTTCTCCCAGATATCCTCCGTGATGACGTTTCGCATAGTCTTTATTTGTAAAACCGATTTTTTCCATGACACTGACAACCAGTATATCGCCGATGACCGTCATAACCGTAGTAGAAGTCGTCGGCGTAAGACCTAACGGACATACTTCTTCCGGAGAACCCGTTAACAAACAAACATCCGCCTCTCCGGCCAGCGGGCTATCGGGGTTGGATGTGATGACTATAAATTTGACATCCGGCGCCAACCCTCTTGATAAACAAACGAGTTCTCTCAACTCACGCGTCTTACCCGAATTAGAAATTAACAACAGGATATCATTTTCGCGCATAATACCCAGATCGCCATGTTGCGCCTCACTGGGATGAAGGAAGACGGCCGGCGTACCCGTCGAACTGAATGTCGTCGCTACGTTCATCGCTATTTGTCCGGCTTTGCCCATACCGCTTATAATTAACGTTCCTCTTTTTTGATGAACATATTCATATATCAGATTGACAGCTTTTTCATATGATTCCGTGACCGGTATATTACGTACCGCATCTGCCTCCCTCTCTACAATAGATCTTATTTCCTCATATATCATAATAAACAATACATACTTTTTATGACGGCAAATATACAATTTTTTTTCCATTCATGCCTGTTATTTATTTTTTCTCGTATCTTTGCATCATAATGCAAATATTTTATTGAGAAAATAAATATACATATGAAAAATAAATATATCTACAGATTTCTTGCTGTATGTTGCTCATGTATTATAGTCGGCGGTTGCCGGAAATCTGATGAGTTTATGGTCAAAGGCGTTGTTGCCGGAGCTTCCGGACAAACTTTATTCCTTGAACATACCGGGTTATCGACCGTTACAGTCATTGATTCCCTCAAATTGAAACCCGACGGAAAGTTTTTATTCAAGCAAAAACGTCCCGAATACCCCGACTTTTATCGGTTGAAACTTAAAAATCAATTAATTCATTTCTCCGTCGATTCTACCGAGACAATCATCTTTACCGCCGACGCTCACAACTTCGCTACTTCGTATACGGTCGAAGGATCCGAAAACTGTAAGGCGATAAAAGAAATAAAGTTGGCGCAACTCGATGCCAATATGGAGATTCACAATCTACGCGACAGCTATGGGATGAATCTGATTCCCGATATCGCTACCTATCAAGAAATTGCATTGAAGACCATAAAATCTTACAAAGATATTGCGTTGAAATATATCTTCGGTGCACCTGCATCTCCGGCTGCGTATTTTGCGCTGTTTCAAGAAATCGACGGATTATGGTTTTTCGATTTATACGACCGGACAGATTCGAGAGCCTATGGTGCCGTAGCGACAAGCTATAAAACATACTATCCGGAAAGCCCACGCGCCAAACAACTTGAAATGCTGGCGCTTCAATCACTGAAAGTCACACGCGGAGAACGCAAAAATGCGTTGAATATAAATGATGCGAAGGAAGTTAATTTTATCGATATTGAACTGCCCGATATAAATAATAATAAAATAAAACTGAGCGACATCGCACAAGGGAAATCCGTACTTGTGAATTTCACGGCCTATCGGACCGAATGGTCGCCTACATTCAATATGCAATTAAACGAATTATACAATAAATATAAAGAACGCGGATTCGAAATCTATCAAATATCTTTAGACAGCGATGTGCATTTTTGGAAAAATGCAGCATCGAACATACCGTGGATAGGCGTTCATGATCCCCAATCCGTATACTCGTCCATCGCCGCCATATACAATGTGAGGCAGCTTCCTGCATTATTTCTGATGAATAAAAAAGGAGAGCTGGTAAAACGAATAGAATCCATTGATACGCTGGAAAATGACGTAAAATCGGTTTTATAAGTATGTTATAAAGCATCATAAATATATTTGTTTAAATCAAGTTATGGGCGTATCTTTGCATCAAATTTATATAAATACGAGTTCCGGCTATCGGTTGTGGTCGGGATTCTTTTTTTATTCACATAAAACAGTAAAATGGAGGATAAGATTATGACTGTTACTTACATGACAGAAGAAGGCTATAACAAAATTTTAGCCGAGATTAATTATTTGGAGTCGGTAAAACGCCCGGAGATATCCGCACAAATAGCGGAAGCTCGTGATAAAGGCGATTTGTCGGAAAATGCAGAATACGATGCCGCACGCGAAGCCCAGGGGCTACTCGAAGCTAAAATCGCAAAACTTAAAGGTATGCTTTCTAATGCACGCCTTATTGATGAATCGCAACTGAAAACAGATGTCGTACAGATCATGAATAAGGTTAAAATAAAAAACACAAAAACAAAGGGGATCATGTCGTATACGATTGTGTCCGATTCGGAAGCCAATCTTAAAGAGAATAAGATTGCGGTCAGCACGCCCATAGCGCAAGGACTCATGGGTAAAAAAATCGGCGATACGGTAGACATAAAAGTTCCATCCGGGACAATTAATATCGAAATCCTCGATATATCTTTAGGCATATAAATAACAGCAAACAATAAACATTATAATATATCTAAATCATAATAACTATGACGTCTATATTCAGTAAAATAATCAGAGGAGAAATATCCGGTTATAAAATTGCAGAAAACGATGATTTTTTCGCATTCTTAGACATCCGCCCTATTGCAAAGGGACATACGCTTGTCGTTCCCAAAAAAGAAACGGATTACATCTTTGATATCGACGATAATGAACTGGGACGAATGATGATTTTTGCGAAAAAAATAGCAATAGCGATCAAGGAAGCGATCCCCTGTACAAGGGTTGGCGTTGCCGTTATGGGGCTGGAAGTGCCACACGCCCATATTCATCTGATCCCTATAAACAAAGAGGCGGATATGTATTTCTGCAATCCGAAACTAAACCTCACGCCGGAAGAATTTGAAACGATAGCCCAAAATATAAGATTAACAGTAAACGATGAACAATAATAAAACCAATCATCCGTTACATAAATTAAATGCATTTTCGTAATTTTGCGGCCAAATAAAAAAACAATATATAGAAATGAAAAAATTTCAGATAGCAAATAACATTACCGGTGGAGTTGTTTTTGCAATCGCGGCAACCGTTTATTTAATGACAATCGAACCGACAGTAAGTTTCTGGGACTGTGGAGAGTTTATTACGTCGGCTTACAAACTTGAAGTGGGACACCCTCCCGGAGCGCCATTGTTCATGTTGATAGGAAATATCTTTTCTCATCTGACAGACGCAGCTAATGCTGCTAAAATGGTTAATTCAATGTCGGCCTTATTCAGTGCGCTGACAATTTTATTCCTTTTCTGGACAATCACGCACCTTACAAGAATGATGCTGATGAAAGAAAACGAACAAATGACGCTATCGCAAACAATACTTATCCTTGGTTGCGGATTAACAGGTTCTCTCGCCTATACATTCAGCGACACATTTTGGTTTAGCGCAGTCGAAGGTGAAGTCTATGCATCGTCGTCACTGTTCACCGCCGTAGTTTTCTGGCTGATCCTCAAATGGGAGGAACATGCCGACGCACCGCATGCCGAACGTTGGATCATATTGATCGCCTATTTTATGGGACTGAGTATCGGCGTTCACTTGCTGAACCTGCTATGTATACCGGCCATCGTACTTGTTTATTATTATAAGAAATATCCTAATCCGACATTAAAAGGCACTCTGTTCGCATTGCTGATATCATTTGCCATAATTGCCATAATGCTGTTCGGAGTCGTACAGGGATTAGTCGAAGTATGCGGATGGTTCGAACTGTTCTTCGTTAATAATCTCGGAATGCCATATAACACGGGGGTATTTGTTTACCTGATAATCATTGTCGGCGTATTAAGTTGGGCAATATGGGAAACCATGCGTGGGAATGTCAATGAAAAACGCATGAAAATAGCTTTTATTCTTTCTACAACTCTTTTGGGAATACCGTTTGTCGGAAACGGATACCTTTTAGGTATTTTACTGATTGCCGCTCTAACCATATTCCTGTTCCGGCATAAAAAAATAAATATCAGTGCGATAAATACAATCCTTATATCAATGCTGGTCATTTTTATCGGATATTCCACATTTGCATTGATACTTATCCGTGCAACGGCGGATACTCCGATGAACCAGAATAAACCAAGCGATATTTTCACACTCCGTACATATCTTGCTCGTGAACAGTATGGTGAAACGCCACTTATATACGGAAAAACATACGTTTCGGAAAGGAAACGAGAGCTTCAGGGGCGTCAACTCGTTCCGGTTACAAAGCCCGGAGCGCCGACTTGGACACGCGTCATAAAAGAAAACGCGAATGAAAAAGATCGTTACTTTATATCAGCGAAAAACGAACGGAGCGTATTTATTGAGGAGACATGCATGTTGTTCCCGCGTATGTACAGTTCGGAGGAAAACCACATTGCCGGATATAGAGACTGGGGGGATGTGACAG
Source organism: Tannerella sp. (assembly GCA_031258835.1). Classification (GTDB taxonomy): domain Bacteria; phylum Bacteroidota; class Bacteroidia; order Bacteroidales; family Tannerellaceae; genus Tannerella. The sequence goes on along the minus strand of JAIRMH010000034.1, from coordinate 2,965 downwards.
GAACGCCTGTTACTATCAATGTGGAGGGCGAAAATAAAGTAGTTATGAAACCGACATTCGGCGAAAACCTGACGTTCTTTTTCAGATATCAGTTAAACTTTATGTATTGGCGCTATTTTATGTGGAATTTTTCAGGACGCCAAAATGATATACAGGGACATGGTAATATCATGCATGGAAATTGGATCACCGGAATAAAATTCCTGGATGAAATGCGTGTTGGCCCTCAGGATAATATGCCTTATGATATCATTAATAACAAAGCCCATAATGTATTCTACATGCTTCCGTTGATACTCGGGATTATCGGTATTCTGGTTCAGACATTACAGAAAGGCGACAAAGGCATACAAAGTTTTTGGATAACATTCTTACTGTTTTTCATGACCGGTATAGCAATCGTTTTATATCTCAACCAATATCCGTTCCAACCTCGCGAACGGGACTATGCCTATGCCGGCTCGTTTTATGCGTTTTGCATTTGGATAGGCGTCGGGGTTATCGGTATAGCCCGGTTGCTGGAACGTGCACAAATATCTCCCGTCGTTGCTGCTACAACAGCAACAGTCCTGAGTCTTTTGGTACCCATACAGATGGCGTCCCAGACATGGGACGACCATGACCGTTCGGGACGTTATGTAGTGCGTGATTTTGGACGTAACTACCTGGAATCATGTGAACCCAATGCCATCCTGTTTACGTTTGGAGATAACGACACATTCCCGTTATGGTATGTGCAGTCTATCGAAGGCGTCCGTACGGATGTACGGGTTTGTAACACAAGTTACCTGCAAACCGACTGGTATATCAACCAAATGAAACGTCAAGCCTATAATTCCGATTCGTTGCCGATATCCTGGACGTATAAGGATTACATTCAGGGTAAACGCGATCTTATTTATATCAAACCCATGACCGACAAACCAATTGAAATGAGCGCGGCGCTTAATTTCATGAAGAGCGATAACAAAAAACATCAATTATTTGCATACGGGGATATATGGTTAAATTATACTCCTTCTGCAAAGTTAGTGCTTCAGATCGATTCGGCGAGCGTTGTAAAAAACAAAACCGTAAATGTGGAATATGAGCCTTATATTGAAAAAGAACTGATCATGAATTATGAGGGTAAGAATGTGATTTCGCTGGTTGATGCTATTACGTTGGATATGATCAATACCAATAAATGGAAACGCCCGATTTATTACGCATCTACCGTACCCGGCAACCTTTACGGTTATGCTGCCGATAATCTGCAAAAAACAGGACTTGCCTTACAGTTGCTGCCGATAAATACAACTGCACATGATATTACCGTCAACACAAAGAAAATGTATGACAATGTCATGAATAAATTCAAATGGGGTGGTATTGATAAGCCCGGCCTGTATCTGGAAGAAAACACGATGAGAATGTGCAAATCGTACCGTCAGGTGTTGTTTGCCGACCTTGCCGAAGCGCTTATTAAAGAAGAAAAAATCGACAGTGCAATAAAAGTGCTTGACCGTTGCATTGAAGTAATGCCCGAAGAAAATGTGCCCTACGATTTTTCTATATATCCGATAGCGCGGCTTTATTTCTCGCTGGGAAAAATAGAAGAAGCAAAAAATATCACCGCAAAAATGCTGGAATGGCTTATGACGGAGGTAGACTGGATGCTCAGGCTCAGGCCGTCGCAACGTGAAGCATTTCAGAGAAATATAAATTATAATATGATGCTAATGAGAGATATCTTGAATATCAGCCTGCAATATGACAAAGACTTTTCCCAGCCGTATATTGAGCGGTTCAATAACTATTCCATACAGATGGGGGTAAGTCAAAAGAAAGATTAAAGAATGTTGATTGAACAGCCGCCCCGGATTTACCGTTGGATATTTCCGGGGTCTTTTTGGCGAATACCAGCGCCCAAAGGACAGAAAAAATGCGTATATCTTACTTTTGACGATGGTCCAATCCCGGAAATGACCCCGTGGATTCTTGATACGCTCGACAAATACGATATAAAAGCCACTTTTTTTTGCGTAGGAGAAAACGTCCGCAGATATCCCGACCTCTATCGTATGCTGCTGGAATATGGTCATAGCGTCGGGAACCATACATTCAATCACATACAAGGGATCCGTTTCCGGTCGAAAAATTATATCCGTAACATTGCAGAAGCATCCAAATATATTGACAGTAACCTGTTCCGCCCTCCGCACGGGCACATGCGTATCCCGCAAGTATTAAGACTGCGAAAACTTTTCCGGATCATCATGTGGGATGTTGTAACTCGCGATTATAGTCCGCACATGACGGCAAAAGGCGTATTTAATAATGTAAAACGGTATACGCGTAATGGCTCCATCATCGTATTCCACGATTCGCTGAAAGCCGTCGGACGAATAGAAGAAGCCCTTCCGAAAGCCATCGAATGGCTTATAAAAGAAGGGTATGAGTTTAAAGTATTCAGCTAAAATACGCTAAATCTTTTTTTGAGATTCCCTGCCGTTTTGAAGGGTATTTTTGCCAAGTTGGGTTAATGATTCTTTGACAATTTCGAAAACAGGTCGCGGAAAATGGCATCCCGATCAAGAAATCCGGCCATTCGAATAAAATGCCTTGATCTGTCGACGCTATAAGTTGCCTGATCCGTCAGAATAGGACTATGCACCAGTTCCGTGTGTACCCATGACGGATGAATCAGCCATGCGACAACGATGTTTTTTATGATTTCGGGTTCTATCAATATCGCCGAAGCCACATTTGTAATACATCCGATTGCAACGACATACAACGGATCTTCGGGAGAGCTTTTCTTTGCCTTTTGTATTAAATCCTGAACGGCTTCACTGTTAACCGGCTTTGAAACATCTTTTAAATACTCCGTCGAGCCTCGGAAAACAAACCCATCCGCCGGTTTTTTCAACATCTTTAATAACCGCAGAATCTCTTCATAACTTTTTTCCATCCCATCAGCCGG
>JAIRMH010000263.1 GCA_031258835.1 Tannerella sp. | reverse complement strand
TGTCGCCTTCATCTCTTCTTCGGACATTTTGCCCGTTGCCGTTTTTAAACGGATTCTAAATACTTTCTCCATTCTTTAAAACAATTTTTAGATAAACAATAATTACTACTCTCTTTTTTTTGCATATCTAACAATAATTGATCGGACTATTGTTTGCCGCCTGCAAAACGACAGCATTTATTTAATTCAGAATCAATATCTGTAAAATATTGCAAGTCTTCAATCTTGTAATTTTCCAACAGCTTGACGTTTTGTTTGGTACTGTTCTAATTTTTAATCTATATTGATTACAAATTAAGAGTATTTTTTTTGAACGGCCAAAATATATTTCGTTAAGAATGTATAAATATCAAATTTTTAGGTTTCCCCTATAAATTTCGCCGGACATTTTTATCGGTCTGTGTGGAATGTCGTAAATTTCATGTACGTTTCCTCTGTAAAAAAGCCGTTTTTTCATTTCGCACGCGTTTGGAAATTGCAGAATTTTCATGTAGTTTTGCAGCCAATTTATATTGTAACATGACAGATACAAACGTATTCGAAAACAAAACCGCAGCCTACTATACTTTAGGATGCAAATTGAATTTTGCCGAAACGTCAACTGTCGGCAAAGAATTATTGACATTAGGCATCCGTAAGGTACGACCGGGGGAAAAAGCCGATTTCTGCATCATAAATACATGCTCCGTAACAGAACTGGCCGACAAAAAATGTCGGCAGATGATACGTAAAATCAACAAAATGCATCCTTCGGCATACATTATCGTAACCGGCTGTTATGCCCAGTTAAAACCGGAAGAAGCGGCCAATATAGAAGGTGTAGATCTTGTTTTGGGTTCGCAACAGAAATCCGGTATTACCCAATATATCCGACGCCTTATAGACGAAAAAGAACCGTCGTCCGAAAACATCATTATATCTCCGACGAAAGATATTCGCACGTTTGTTCCTTCCTGCTCCGCCGGCGACCGTACACGCCATTTCTTGAAAGTGCAGGACGGATGCGATTATTTCTGTACTTATTGTACGATACCTTTCGCACGCGGCAGAAGTCGAAACGGCACAATAGCAGATATTGTGAAACAAGCCGAAAAGGTGGCAAAAGAAGGTGGTAAAGAGATTGTCCTAACCGGGGTGAACATCGGCGACTTCGGTAAAAGCACCGGAGACAAATTCATTGATCTCATCAGAGAACTCGACCTTATAGACGATATTCCCCGCTTTCGTATATCGTCTATCGAACCGGATCTCATTACAGACGAAATAATATCGTTTGTCGCTGAAAGCAGACATTTTATGCCTCATTTTCACATACCGTTGCAAAGCGGGAGCAATGCTGTCCTTAAACTTATGCGTCGCAATTATGACAACTTACTGTTTCGTAAAAAAACGGAACAAATCAGCAAACTCATACCCGATGCATTTATAGGAATAGACGTTATTGTGGGAGCGCGCGGAGAAACAGAGGAATTTTTCGAGGAAAGCAAAACTTTCCTCGAAAGCATCCCCTTCTCGCAACTGCATGTTTTCAGCTATTCGGAACGACCGAATACACAGGCGCTTAAAATCACGCCCGTTGTCTCACACAATACCAAACGCGAACGGAGTAAGCAATTTCTTGATTTGTCAGAAAAAAGAATGTGCCATTTTTATGAATCACATATCGGTAAAACAGGTATCGCGTTGTTCGAACATACGAAAAAAGGAGCATTTATGCACGGATTTACCGAAAACTACATAAAAACGGAAATCGCATATCGGAAAGAACTTTGTAATACCATCTGTCCTGTACGGATGACCGGATGGAATGAAAATAAAACCGCTTTAACGGCCGAAATAGCAGACGGAGGATGACTGAATGAACATGACAAAACCACCGAAACAACTATATAGCAGATTGAAAATGACGAACATAACAGACAGAACGATGGGGAATAAAATTTTATACATCATTTTACTTATATGGGTAAAATTTAATGCATTACTGCCTGTACCGGTATTGTATGTGCTGTCCGACATACTATATTTTATCATATATCACGTAATCCGCTATCGCAAGAAAGTCGTAAGAGACAACATGAAAAACGCATTCCCCGATAAATCGTCCGAAGAACTGCGGCAACTTGAACGGAGATTTTATCATCATTTTGCCGACTATATCGTCGAAACGATAAAACTGGCGGGAATATCCCAAAAAGAACTATTGCGTCGTGCGCACCTCAACAATCCCGAAATGATAAAACCGCTATTAGAGCAGGGACATACCTGTATTATCCTTGTCATGGGACACTACGGAAATTGGGAGTGGTTCACGGGATTCCCGATTTGTTTTGACAACGTACAGGTACATCAGATCTACCGCCCGTTGAGAAATAAAGCATTCGACCGGTTATTTATCTTTCTGCGCACACGTTTTCGAGCCGTGTGCACAAAAAAGAATGAAGTTGTACGCGATATTGTCGGGTTAAAACAAACAAAAACGCCCGGCCTGCTTGTTTTCATTGCCGATCAGACGCCGAGTAAAGCAAATATCCATTACTGGACCCGCTTTCTTAATCAGGAATCGGCGATACTGACAGGTCCCGAACGATTGGCTAAAAAATATGATCTCCCCGTCGTCTTTGTCGATGTAAAGAAAATAAAACGAGGAATTTATTCTGTTGATTTCCATTTGATTACAGACACGCCAAAGACGATGCCCGAATATAGCATTACCGAAGAATATACGCGACGTATGGAAAAATCCATCCTGCGCGATCCTGCATTCTGGCTATGGACGCACAAACGCTGGAAACATAAGCGAGAGACTATTGACGGTTCATCGAACATATAAAATGCACACATATGAAAGCATCGGTTGTTATATTAAACTGGAATGGTAAAACGTTAATGGAAGAATTTCTTCCGTCCGTAATAAAAAACACTCCTCCGGATATTGCAGAAATCGTCGTTGCGGACAATGGTTCGACGGATAATTCCATTGCAATGCTCAGAGATAAATATCCTTCCGTCAGGCTTATCACATTCGACCGGAACTACGGTTTTGCCGAAGGCTACAATAAGGCGATAAGCGCGATCGATTCCGTATATACGGTATTACTCAACAGCGATGTGGAAGTAGTTCCCAATTGGATGGATATCCCGTTAGCCGTATTGGACGCCTCCCCATCCATTGCGGCAGTGCAACCGAAAATTCGTTCCCGACGCAATAAAAAATACTTCGAATATGCAGGTGCGGCAGGAGGTTTCATCGACAAATACGGATATCCGTATTGTCGCGGACGGATATTGTCGGTCGTTGAAGAAGACAACGGACAATACGACAATCCGGTTGACATACTGTGGGCAACGGGCGCATGCCTTTTTATACGCACCGGGATATACCGGGAAGAAGGAGGACTTGACGCCGGTTTTTTTGCTCATCAGGAGGAGATAGATATGTGTTGGAGGCTGCGTTCACGAGGATATCGCATTGTTTGTACACCGGAATCGACGGTCTATCACGTGGGAGGCGCGACGCTGAATGTAGAAAACCCGCGCAAAACATTCCTCAACTTCCGCAACAACCTGCTTATGCTATATAAAAATCTGCCCGAAAAAGAAATAAAGAAAGTATTCCGCGTTCGTTATTGGTTAGATGCGATCGCCGCCGTCAATTTTTTTATTACCGGTCATCCTAAAAATGCAGCAGCCGTATTCCGTGCACGACGCGAATTTCACCGGCTAAAAAAAGACTATTTGACCGTAAGAATGGAAAACCTGCAAAAAACCGTCATCTCCGAAATACCGGAAATACGCAGAAAAAGCCTGTTATATTCGTTCTATATCGAACGAAAACAAAAATTCTCACAATTATAATAAACGCCTATAACAGTCGGACACACATTGCGCTATTTCTCAGAAAAATACCGACTAAAACAAATCAATGAATTTAGGCAAAAATATAATCAGCCCGATAATGGCTGCGGCAATAGCCATGAATAATACCCCTCCGGCAGCAAGGTCTTTGACCTTTTTTATGGCTTCGCTATATTCCGGTGATACCACATCCGCCAGCCGCTCGACAGCCGTATTCAGCGCTTCGGAGGCTAATACACATCCGCAAACGACGACGACGGCAATCCATTCCGTCGCCGATATGTTCAACAGAAAGCCGGCAAGGATGGTATAAATACCTATCAAACAGTGCAGTTTGACATTATGTTCGTGCCGTAACAGCAAACGGATACCATGAAAAGCGTGTTTAAAACCGGCAAGTTTCTTCCGAAAAATAAATCCTTTATTATCCATATTTTATTTGTTTCACATATGTTTATTCATGCAATAAATTTGTAGAAATCGCTCCGGTTATATATCAAACGTCGATCGTACCAAGTTGATTATAAGTTTCTTCAAGCGTCTTGTCATTATCCGATATGAGCAATAGTACATCGCCGACTTCGAGCGTCGTAGAGCCTGTGGGAACAAAGTATCGCTCATCTCTTTTAACCATAACGACAAGCGTATTTTCCGGCATCGGCAAATCCATAATACGGTTTCCCTCAGACAAATGTTCCGGCAATAGCGTAATCTCCGACATACTTGATTTAATATCATCCGATAAATCGACGTCAAATGTCGATAATTTATTTTGCGGCTTACTCACTCCGGCAAGTCCGAGTCTTCTTGCCACCGCAGGTACTGTCGTTCCTTGTATTAACAGCGACATCAATGTCACAAAAAACACAATATTAAAGATAATTTCCGCCTCTTGAATACGGGAGGTCAGCGGATAAGTTGCAAACAGAATCGGAGCGGCGCCACGCAGACCTACCCACGAAATATAATGTTTTGCCTTATACGTCATTTTACGGAATGGTATCAGACATAGCCATACGGATAACGGGCGCGATATGAAGATCATAAAAAAACCTATGGCAAGACCTATTCCCGCTATCGGCAGCAACGCCGACGGATAGACAAGCAATCCCAGCGTCAGGAACATCACAATCTGGAAAAGCCAAGTCATACCGTCCATAAATTTTTTAGATGTTTTCTTATGTACGAATTTGGAATTTCCTACTACAAGGCCGCTGATATATACAGCCAAATATCCGTTGCCTTTCAGGTAATTCGTGATTGAAAAAACAATAAACAATAATGTCAGCAAAAGCACCGGATATAACGATTTGTTATCAATATTTATACGGTTTATAAGCCTTACGGCAAGGCGTCCGAGCAGGTACCCCAACACAGCTCCGACAACAAGCTGTATCACAAATGTTAAGAACACCGACCAGAGACTTCCTTCTCCTATCTGTATCCATTGGATAAATGTAATAGTCAACAGATAAGCCATCGGGTCATTACTGCCGCTCTCAAGTTCCAGCAACGGACGAAGGCGCTCTTTCAGGACAAGACCTTTTGCGCCTAATATGGCAAAAACCGATGCCGAATCAGTCGACGACATCACGGATGCCAACAAGATTGCCTCAAGAAAAGAAAACGAGATAGCCGTGAAAACATGTTGCGTGATGAAATATATGAAAACGCCCGTAATCACTGCCGTAAACAATACACCCAAAGTAGACAGCATAATACCTTGCGGCAAGACCGGCTTTATTTCCGAAAACTTCGTATCCATACCGCCGGAAAATAAAATGACGTTCAACGCCAAAACTCCAATAAGCTGCGCCATTTTCGGATTTGAAAACTCCAAACCAAAACCGTCATATCCGAAAATCATACCGACGACCAGAAATAACACCAATGTCGGGACCCCGAATCGATACCCTGTCTTCCCGGCGATAATGCTGACAAACAGCAGCAAAGAACCCACCAAAACAATATTTTCAATCGTAATATTCGAAAAATCCATACTATTTGCGTTTTAATATAACATAAACAATTTCCCATCATATTACATGCTATGACTTACTTTAAAGAAATTGATTACAAATATACATGAAATTTTCGACATTCTACACAGCCCGGCAAAATTTATCGAAGAGATTTATATGAAAAGATTGTATTTTCCATGCGCATAAAATAAAAATCAAGGCTGATCTGCGTGTTAAAATTTGGAGAAATGAAATTTTCTGTATACTTTTGCAGCAATTTGTTGAAAATAAACAGAGATAAAGGAAAAATGCAATTACGTTCCGTTCGACTGTTCGCATGTATCTCATGCCGGTTGGAGGTTTGAACGAGGCGTAATTTATATTTTTTCCTGTGAGGAAAACAGGGGTTGCTGTCCGTAATATTGAAAACACAGTAAATGACCTG
>JAIRMH010000235.1 GCA_031258835.1 Tannerella sp. | reverse complement strand
ATGTAGAATTATCAAAAATCTTATCGTAATGGCCTTTTTATTATATTCAACAGACACAGACCACAAAGATAGACATACTCTTAATCCGATGCAAACCGATTTTGTTAATAATACATAATAATACATAATTTTCAATCCGGCATGCCGCGGTATACTCCATGTCGGCAAAGAGATCTGTCGGGACTGCGCCATAGAAACATCTGATGAATTTTTGGCGTCGCAATGGTACTATCTTCGGTACTGCGTTTCCCCAGCCTGTTTGTTTTTCAGGGTATCCCGTTTCGGACGAAGGCGATATATAAAGCCAATCACTGATTTTCAAACAACTCCGGATAGTATTTTTTTATAAGTTCCCGGTCTTCCATGCGCAGTTCAGTTATCGGCTTGGGTGCATCCTGCGGCCTTAATCCTTTCTGGTTCATAACGTTTATAAGACTCCAGTCTTTTACGGGTTTTCCGGGAGAAGGGTCTGCCGGTTCTTCCGTCTTCAGGTCATAACGGGTAAAGTCTATTACACAGGCGGGCGATTTTCTTTTATGCCAGTCCCGCAATAGCGCCAGACGAAACTCTTTATTCATAAACCAACGGATTTCAAGATTATTATATGAATCTCCCAATCCGGATCCTCGCTCCACAAACCGGTAATTCCAGTCGTCGTTTGTCCTGTATTGTCGCCTCCAGATATTCCCATACTCGCCAAAAGTCACAAAATAGGTGTCAGGCCAGCGTTTTTTCGTATCCGTCACCCACATCTCCATAGCATTGCAAATAAAGTCCTTCCCATATTCATGAACAAGTTGAGCCTCCCATATATTGGTCACCCATCCGAATCCATTCAATTGAAAACCTTTGTCGAAATGGATAGACTGCGTATGCATCACTTCACGATGGCCGAGTTCCAGTCCCCACCCCTTATATGTCTCAATAGGGCCAACACCGCGACGACTGTTATAACCTTCTATACCGTGCCCATTAGCGCCGCTTCTGCGGGCACAGATAAAATCCATCGTCCACCCATCCAGATTTACACAATCAATAAAATCTTCTTCTCCCTGAGCAGGTTTGCAGAAATGTTCCGTAGAAGGATAAAAAGGATACGACGGAGAGCCGTCAGCTCCGCCTCCATCAATGTTATGTTGACTCCAGATTACAGCATGCGCCGTATGTATATCTTCTTTTTCCGCAAGATATTTCAGATTGTCTGCCGACAGGAAACCTCCGATAACAGACTGTGGCCGATATCCGTCGCCTATCATTCTCGAAATAATACCGATAGCTTCCGATATCTCGCGATTTACCTGTTCACGTGGCAGATACATTGCCGGAAAATATCCGGGAAAATAAGTCACTTCGTCACCATACCTCTTTTGACATTCCACAACATATTCACGTATTTGCCTGAAGTTTTCTCTCTGATCTTCCAGCGCATTCATGGTAAAACCCCAGGTAAGTCGCCCGCCGGGATTATTTTTCGCAAACGCCTCTCTTAAAGCGCGCACTCCTTCAAGCGTATGCCAGTCCGCCTCATCGCGCGGATGAAGTTTTACGTCCCTCGACACTTCCCAGGGTGTCGTACGTATCATTATACAAAGCGTAACAAACCTGTTGCCCGTCAACGTAAGCGAATCCCTAACAAACGAACAAGCTCCATCATCCGCATTAACATAAAAATCTTCCGCCGGGATCACTCCATTTACTAAAGAGCCGGCCACCCCTTTCGCATCCGCACGCATAATGTTTATTTGCATGAATAACACGGCCATAAACAACCTTAATATTCTTTCAAAAAAAACACTGCTATAATCTCCTATAATACACTTCATAAAAAATAAGAATTAAAACCATATGATATAAAAAAATAACCGGTTATTTGCAAACTTTTTGCATCAACAAATAACCGGTTAAAAAGTACATAATAACATGTTAGATCTGCTTTTAATCATTAAGCAAATAAGGATAATGCTTCCTGACTAATGAAACAGCGTCGCCGGATAATTTACTGATAGCTTTCGGCTTATCCTGCGGACGACTTTGTTTCTGATTGATCTCACCCAGCAAGCTCCATTTACGGGTCATTACTTGAGGCTCTTCCGCCTTCTCACTGTAATTAGTAAAATCAATCACAGATTCATTCCGGGTCTTCTGCCAGTCTTTCAGCAGCGCCAATCGGAAATCTTTGTTCATAAACCAACGTATTTCCATATTGATATCGGATCCTCCGATGCCCGAACCTTTCTGTTCAAATCGATAATCGAACGAATTTTCTTTGTAATGTTCCCTCCATAACAATCCGAATTCGCCTTGTGTAATAAACCGAACATCCGGCCAGCGCCTTTTAATCTCATTCAACCAGTCTTTCAACCCCGAAATATCAATCGGCAAGGATAATTCCCAGCAGTTCGTTACCCAGGCAAAGCCGTTCAGGTCGAATCCCCGGTCATAATGTACGCCTGTCGTATGCATCATTTGGCTCAAACCAATCAACTTCCCATATGCAAGTAGCGTTTCTATCGGCCCCACCCCCATACGGCTGTTAAAACCATCGGTAAAACCATCCCTTCTGGCCGCCAGGAAATCTACTGTCCAGCCATCCAGGTTTACGCAGTCTATAAAATCATCCTTTCCCTGCGCAGGTTTACAAAAATGTTCCTTAGAAGGATAAAAGGGATAAGAGACCGCGCCGTCGCCATCCTGATTATCAATAGAAAACTGGCTCCATATATTACCCTGACAAACATGGATATTTTCTTTTTCGGCAAGATATAGCTGGTTTTCAGCAGCCAGGAATCCGGCAACTACGCTTTTCGGACGAAAACCGCCGCCCACCATCTCGCCGACTTTTGCCAGCCCCTCGTGCAAATCCTTATTTACCTGCTCTCTGCTGTTATATGCATTTGCAAAATACGCGCCCGGAATGAAGGTGATATCATCGCCATACAGATAATGATAACCGACAACTAATTCCCTTATCTTCTTATAATTATCAGAATTATCATGCAGCGCCAGCCAGCTAAAAGCCCATGTAATCCTTGCTCCGGGAAATTCGGAGGAAACGGCTTCACGAAATGCAATAACCCTTTCGGGAGTGTGCATATCACGTTCGTCATTACCGACATACCTGTCACGGGTAACTTCAATCTGATTTACCCTAATGACTGTATTCAGGGTAAGAAACCGGTTTCCCATCAATTTATCGGGCGTCACGTTCTCTCCCAGTCCCTTACCGGAAGCAAATAAAATATCCGGCACAAAGAATACCGTCGCGATTGCTATAAAAATCAGTTTTCGTCTCATACAATTTATTTTATGATGAATTTCCTTCTTTCTTTCGGCATCTCAATCATTGCAAATACATCACCATCCCGGATTATTAGGCACTAAATTCGGATTCAGAAACAACTCATCCAAAGGAAGCGAATAATAATAATGTTTAGGAACGGTAAAGAAACGGTTTTCTTCCGGTTCTATAACGAGGAATCCATCTGCATCTATCAATCCGGAATAACCATCGTTCAGAGCCTGTTGTTCTTCGTATTCGGTACCCGTATACTTTATTCCCATGATTGCTTTTTTCAATTCGGTTTCCGCCGTTTTCCAACGTCTGAGGTCATCGCGCCTGAATCCTTCGAAAGCAAGTTCGACGGTCCGTTCCCGGCGAATCTCCGTCTGCATGTCCAAGCCGTTATCCCGAACAAATTGATTTGTGAGTGGAGGCATCTCGACGCCTTTCCTTGAACGGACAACATTGATTGATTTATTCAGGACATCATCACTGACGCTTTCGTCTTTTTCAAATGTCGCTTCGGCCAATATCAGCAGTACTTCCGCATAACGTATGATATGATAATCGTAGGAGTCTTTGTCCGACGGTTTACCGAAAACTTCTCCCATAAACTTCCACAGTTTATAACCGGTTCTCGTTTCCGGTCGCGTAGTGAATTTCGACGAACAGACATCCGGACCGTGCTGTGCATTCCGGTATGGCGTTCCGGGCATAAGGATCGTCTGCGACATCCTCGGATCGCGATCTTCAAATTCATCCGTTATCTTTTCATAGCCACGGAACCCGGAATTAGAATGTTCAATCGGCAGGCCGGATGTTTTACAGAGATACATATCCGCCATTTTTTTCGTCGGCGTACCTCTCCAACCCCAAAATACGGAATGTGCCGTTCCATGTACGCGTATATCGTCATAATAACGGCTTCCGAATATTTCTTCCGCGGCATTATCTCCTTCGTCGATAAACAAATAACGGTAACTTTCAGCATCTTTATCTTCAAATAAAGTATACTCTTTACTGTCGATAAGGCGTTGCGCCGCTTGTATTGCCTGCTCCAACAATTGCTGATAGTCCGTACGATGCTGATGATATTTAGCCCATGTACCGGCGAACAGGGCTACTCGCGCTTTAAGCGCTAACGCGGCGCCCTGTGTGACACGCCCTGTCTCGTTGGATTTCAATTCGCTTTGTTTCGGCAATTTGGCATATATGGCTTCGAGTTCCGAAAGTATAAAATCCTCCACTTCCTTTTGCGGTATTCTGCCGCCATATAATTCGGGAGATTCTATCGTCAGGGGTTTTGTCAAAACGGGTATCTCATTGAATCTTTTCATCAGACGCCAATGGGTATACGCCCTGAAAAAACGCGCTTCCGCAACATAACGTTCTATTTCGGCAAAGCCACCCTCATACGATTCGCTTTTTTCGATAATGGTATTGCATTGCCGCAAATCGGCAAAACGGTCAGACCACTCACTGTCGGAATTAGGAGCACTAAACGTCCCATTACTGACGTTATTTGTATTCAATTCGAATCCGATATCGCTGTCCGTATCTTTTGTGCCGAAAGTTTCAGTTCTGCTATATAACTGATTTACTTCTTTCGCATAGTCTGCAGGGGTTTTCCAGAACAACTGATCCGGCAGATTGTCTTTAGGTAACAAATCTATATCCTGACAACCCGCTACAGTTAACAATGCGACGATAAAAATCGTTTGTCTATAATATATATATTTTTTCATGATTTTGTAACATTAAGTATAATTAGAAAACAACATTCACGCCAAATGAAAAATTCCTTGCAAACGGATAACCGGTAAATCCTCCACCATCTTCAGGATCCCATCCTCCGGGTGCATTATGTATCTCATACAAGTCCTCTCCGCTGAAATACAGCCTTATCTTTTCCATCTTCAGATTCCGCACATATTTTTCAGGAATCGTATATCCGACCTGCAAATTTTTAAGACGCATATAGGCTACGTTATGTTTTGTATTTGATGAAATATAATAGTTATAACTCCTCTTGCCTTTATTTGTAATCGCCGGATATTTAGCATCCGTCCGATCCTCCGTCCAGGTCTTTCCAAACCAATATTCTGCAGATTGGAACCATGGTTGGGCAAATGGCTTATCCGCATCGCCTTCAAGGAATATCGTCCGATCGCCGACCCCTTGAATGAACGTGGAAAAATCAAAGCCGCGATATTCGGCGCCAAGATTTAACCCGAAATTATACCGGGGATTTGTATTTCCCAGATAAACCACATCGCCGGTGCCGTTTTCAGGATCATCACCAAGAACCGTCAACTTTCCGTCGTTATCCAGATCTTTATATTTGGCGTCGCCAATCGACAAATCTCCGTGTCCTGGAATCCCTCCGTTCGGGAAACGGGCTTCATATTCCGCCAATTCCTGTTCGTTTTGGATGATTCCGTCAAAAACATATCCGAACCATGAGCTAAGAGGATAACCCGTAGGCGTTGCATTCAAGCCGTGCGTAATGATATTACTACCTACCCTTTCTACTACTTTATTCCGGGCGTCGCTAAGGCTGCCTTTTATCGAATAACTCAAATCGCCAACCCGATCCCTCCAGCCAAGAGCAATCTCCCATCCTTTAATTTCGAGACTTCCGCTGTTTGTTCTGGGAGCATCGGCGCCCAGCATGGAAGGATAGGTAACCGGTATCAACATATTTGTGTTTTCTTTCCAAAAATAGTCGAAAGAACCGAATAGCCTGTTTTTCAATGCGGCAAATTCCAATCCTGCATCAATAGATTCTATCGTTTCCCACGTTCTCGAAATAGAAACGATATTTCCGGGACTGGCCATCTGTGCTTTTTGTCCGTTTCCAAAAGGATAATAACTACTGCTTATTGACACCAACTGTATATAATCATAAAGCCCGATACCCGACTGATTCCCCATTTCGCCATAAGACGCTTTAAATTTAAGTTCATCAAAAATATTCAAATCTTTCATGAATTTCTCTTCATTAAAATGCCATGCAGCCGATATGCCGGGAAAATAACCCCAGCGATGATCCGGATGGAAACGGGAGCTGCCGTCTGCACGCAAGACACCGTCAATCATATATTTGTTAGCAAAAGAATAGCTTAAGCGGGAGAAAAACGAGTTAATCGTCCAGGCATTTCCCTCACTATAAGCCGTTTGATTTTCCGAACTGCCCAATTGAAGAGACATGTTCTCCTGCTGGTCGAAATTAATACGTTTAGCCGAAAAATAGTCATAATCCGCAGATTCGTTCGCAATACCGGCCATTACACCGATATCATGTTTTCCTAAGGATTTCTTATAGTCCGCATATAAGGTAAAATTTTTCAACAATGTTTTCCCGTAATTCCATTCCGCACTGTTCGGTGTTCGCGCCGTCCTGTGATTTACGTTTTCCCAGTTATAGCTATAAAGCATTTTGCGGATCACATTCTTGTCCTTATCGCTCTTGCGAATTACCGCACGTCCGATTATATTAAGGTCTTTCAGCGGTTGCCAACTTAATTGGTTGTTGATGGTAAAGTTCCCGGTTGTCAAGTTAGAAAATCCGCCGTCTTCAAGAAGTTGCGCCGGATTATCAAATCCTTCGAAGGTATAAAAATTACCTGCCGGATTGCGCAGAGGCGCCCAGCTACGCGTTTTATATATCAGTTCCCATATATTCTGCCCTTCGCTTATACCGGAAGAATAATCCCTGCTGCTGGCTTCATAAGAGAGATTTATGTCATACTGCAAATTTTTAACGATCTCAATATTCGACTTGGCGCGTACAAAATACCTCTCGTCGCTGTCTTTTCCGAATTTGGGCAAGCCTTCTTCGTGTTGATAGCCTAATGAAATAAGATATGAATATTTCTCGCCACCGCCGGAAAGCGCTACATTATAATTTTGCAGGCTACCATTGCCTATTATAAGATCGTTCCAATTCTGGTTTTTATAAAATTTCTCATAGCCCGACCATCGTCCCCAGTTGCCGGCAGGAAGAACTTTATCGCTGCCTTCCAGTATTAATTGCAATTCGTCTTCCGTATATTCAATCGGGAACGAGCCGTCGGTGATCTCTAACGCCATCAGGGCATGTTCGTATAAACCGGCCGGTTTCCTCAGTAACGCCGGTTTTTTTATCGAATAATAGGCGTCAAAAGAAATTTTCAGTTTTTGATTCCTTTTCGCATTTTTTGTAGTAATCAATATCACCCCATCGGCAGCACGGGCGCCATAAATAGCTGCCGTACCGTCTTTCAACACCGACACATTTTCGATATCGGCAGAGTTGACGGTGTTCAAATCACCTTCCGCACCATCAATAAGTATCAATGGCGACCCGCCGTTGATCGACGATACATCGCGCACTCTTACCACCGGACTGCTGCCCGGCGCTCCGCTTGTCCGTATGACCGTAAGTCCCGGCACTTCGCCCTGTAGCGCATTCGCCGCATTCTGAACAGGACGCGAGCGGAAAGTTTGGGCATCGGCAGTAGAAATAGCGCCGGTAAGATTCGCTCGTTTTACCGTACCATATCCAATAACCACTACCTCGTCCATAATCCGGATGTCTTCATCTAAAGTAACGTTAATGACACGCTGATTTCCAACCGTCACCTCCTGCGAAACATATCCTATATACGATATCAACAAAACAGCGCCTTCCGAAACATGAATCACATATTTGCCGTCAAGATCCGTTATAACGCCATTCGTAACACCTTTCTCCACAACATTAGCCCCGGCCACCGGTTCGCCGTATTCATCCGTAACCGTTCCGGTAATACGAACACGGCCTTGCTGCTGTTCGCGGGGTTCCTGTTTATTTTCAGACCGGCTCGTAAGAACAATATGATTCCCCACCATGTCGGATATCACCCCGGTTCCGTCAAATAGATTTTCCAACACTCTCGCAACAGGAGTATTCGACTCCTTAATTGTAGTTTGTCGGTTCACATTCACACTTTTCTTGTTATAAAGGAAAAGATAGTCCGTCTGATTTTCTATCTCGTCCAGAATTTCCTGTATAACGGTATTTTCCTTATTTATGGAAACTCTGGCATCCTGCGAATATACATTTTTCGCTATGATAGTAAAGACAAAGACAAAAAGTAAAATAGAGGCTAACTTCATAATACGTAACAATTTACACTTTCTGTGAATTATTAACACAGAAAAAATTCCACAATGATTTTTTTCCATAATTTTGTAATCGAATTTTTTGTTAATACTAAGGTAAATAAAGTCAATCTTGGATTAACGCGGCCAAGGAGCGTTGGTAGCGCTCTTTGGTCTTTTTTTTTCAGCATCTTACATGTTGTTTCTCATAGGCATCATCTTTTAAATGTGAATAACTATCGTATAACTATCTCATCATTTTCGTGATTACGGCTGTACGTAAAACGTAAATCCCGTTTAAGTACATTCAAGGCATGCTCTATACCGTCGCTGTGACGGAACTTACCGGTCGGGCAATATTCCAATAACGCAGGATTTTCAATTTTAATAGATATATCGAAGTAGAGGGAAAATTTCTCCATCATACTCTCGAACGGCTCCCCATCAAAGCATATAAGGCCGTCTCTCCACCGAAAGTGGTCGAAATTATGAATCTTACTCTTCACCAACCGTCCGTCTATTGCGGTGATCCTTTCATTCGGCGACAAACGAACGACAGGAATATTTTTGTTTTTATGCGAAATCTCGACAGAACCCTCTAACAAAGAAGTCTCAAATGCGGCCTTATTTTCATAGGCAAACACATTAAAACTCGTCCCCAAGACAGAAATATCATAATGTGACGTCTGGACAACAAACGTTTTTTCCCCTCTCTTTTTCACTTCAAAATATCCTTCTCCATCTAATTTAACCTTACGGATATTCGAATTGAAAACAGATGGAAACGTGAGCGTAGACTGCGAATTTAACCACACCACCGTACTGTCGTTCAGCACAATCCGCGTCCGTTGGCCGGGAGGCGCCCATACCGATTGCCATTCCTCACTGTGTTTATCAGAGCTGATGAGCGGATATAAAAAGAACACCAACAAGGCAACAGAAGCTGCAATCATCGTAAACTGCCGGATATTTATTTTCGCCGGTCGTTTTTTCGTATCGGCTATTTCTCGTGTTGAAATTTCGGCAGAATTTACCAAAACAGCATTCCAAAATTCTCTTTCCTTTAAATACATACGATAATTTTCCGAAGAAGATTCCGCCCAATCGATTATTTCTTTTTCCTCAACAGGGTTCGCCTCGCCTGAAAAATATTTATACAACAGTTCTTTTTCCATCTGCTCTTTTTCCATCTACTCATTAAGTAATTTATCCTTTATAGCCTAATAACACGCGAAACGGATAATACCCTAAACATAAATGTGACTTTTTTTTGGAAAAATCCAACTATTCAAATTTCCGTTGAAAATTGAATAACGCTTATTTCAATCCATGATACATCAATCCGATAAAAAAAAGCGGCAAATAATCTTTCAGGTTGGTTCTGAGCGCTTTCAGCGCTTTGCCGATATGGTATTCTACTGTTTTAATATTCAAACTTAGTTTTTGTGCAATCTCTTTGTTGGTTTTATTTTCATATCTGCTCATAAAAAATATCACTTTCGTCCGTTCCGGCATGTGGTTCAACGTGTCGTCTATTATGTGCTTTATTTCGTCGGCAAACAATTGAGATGGTTCACACGCTTCGAGCGTCGAAATACGAAAGTTTAATTCCCGCTGTTCATGCTCCAGCAAACCGCTATGCGTATCTGATATTACTTGCCGATGCCGCAGGTAGTTAAGCGCCCGGTTTTTCACAGCGGCCAGCAAATAAGACGGGATATGAAGGTCTTCCGGCAGTCTGTCGCGGTTTTCCCAGAAATGCAACATCACATCCATATAAATATCCTCCGCCTCATCCATATCTCTGATATATGAATAAGCAAATAACACATAAGGCTTTTTATATCGTTCAAAAACAGACGAAAAAGCGGTGTAAGCATTTTTATCCTGAAACATAACGGGACAAATATACAAGTTATTTCGTTAAAGTATAACGAATATTCTGTTACTTTTTTATTTACCAAACACCGGTTAATGTAGAAAAAAAATATATTTCTGTTCATGCTTTGCAGTTCTCATCCGGTTTTTATTGATTAAAAAGGCATATTCTACACTCATAGTTTCAACATGAAGAGAATATGTCTTTAAAATTAATAGTTATGACGCCGCACAATCCGGACAATTTACGAGTTTGTCCTGCCGGAGAACCGGAGATATACGACACAATATAAATGTTTACAAAACACGCTGTTCACTATAAACTTATTCAATTTGTTTATCCTGAAGAAGACGTTCCACTTCTGCAATTTTTTTCGCTTGCTCTTCGAGTTTTTTCTTACTTTCTTCGAGCGATTTAGCTTGTTCTTCGAGTTTTTTCTTACTTTCTTCGAGCGATTTAGCTTGTTCTTCAATTGTTTTAGCCTGCTCTTCGAGCGATTTGGCTTGTTCTTCGATCGTTTTCTCTTTCTCTTCGAGTGATCTTTTAAGAGGATCTTTCACGTTGTTAATAATACGCAAAGCCTCTTCTTCATCTTCTATCTGTTTTTGTTCTTTGGGGTCTGCTCCAATTTCGTAAAGCAGATCGGTGATAAGTGTCATATCTTCATCATCGGGTTGATATGGGTATTCTTTTCTTGCCACCGAATCTTCTTTTATAAAATACCGCTGTTCAAAGATGCTGAGTAACTTATCGAGGTTTGTAGTGTAACGCACATCCGTGATTCTGCCTGCCTGAATGACATAACTGTTATGGGTAAGGTTTTCTATAAATTTCGACTTTGTATTTATAGGTTTCTTATTGAGCATGTCGGTGTAGGTACGGCCTACTTTAATGCAAGGACAGTCTATCTCGGCAAGATTGTTGCCCAGTATATAGATGGTTGTTATCGGCAGGACTGTCTCCTTTCCGTCTATGATATCCACTCTTTTATACTGCTCTCCGAGATATTTCCGGAAACGTATCACATCTAACGTTTCCCATGATTTTTGGAGTTCTATCAATATCTTGCGAAGGTTGCCTTTGCTGTCGCGAATGGTGGCCATGAAATCTAACCGGAAGAAAGCATAAAAATACTGAGCGTTGTCTTTCTCCCCGTCTTTCTCTTTTCCATTGTCCCTGTCTCTGTCCGGCACTTTCGTCTCGTCAAGTTTATATGAGAACTCTTGCGGCAGTACCTGTAAGTCCTCTATGGGCTGTTCGAGTATGGCACTGATAAAAAATTTCGCTATCCGCCGATTTTCCATCAAGCGTTTAAACACCGTATCGTATATCGGATTCGCGATGATAAACCGTTTTACTGATTTTCTGCTTACGTCTTTTGTTTCCATATTTCTTTATCTTCGTTATGTTATTACAGGCTACAAAATTATCAAATATTTTTGATGCTGTAAAAAAATTACCGTAAAAGCTAAATCTTTTTTTTTGATATGCTATTCAGTCCGAGATCTGTTCTATCCGTGTTTTTGTTTTCCGGTTTTTAGTTTCAGGAATAAGAAAAATTGGGAATATGTTTTTTAACATACATAAAAATTTTCACAAAAGTGAGTATGTTTTAATTTTACAGCTGTTTTCTATATAAAGTAATTTATATGAACTATATTACAAAGATTGCGCGATTGATTTGCTTGGACGAACATAGACAATATGTTTGTCCAAGCAGGTTGCTCACGCTAAAAATGCCTGATCGGAAATATAACATGCAATATTTGACGCCAATAAAAACCTGAAATATGTCTACTCGAAACGTTTATACCATTGATGAGAGCCTGTTATGGGAGAAGATTCTCGCCGGAGACGAGGACGCTTACTCATATCTTTACCGGCAATATGTGGAAGAACTCTTTTCTTACGGCATGCGTTTTACGTCGGACAAGGAACTGATAAAAGACTGCATTCAGGATCTTTTCGTGAAAATATACAGCAACCGTTCAAACCTGAGTTGTACGGACAATGTAAAACTTTATCTTTTCATCGCTCTTAAAAACATCCTGTTCAACGTTTTTGAAAAAGACAAATCTTTATATAAGATGGACACCATAGAACCTGTTTTTACAGTTGAATACACCATCGAAGACGAATGGATAGAGAACGAACTGGAGCAGGAACGCAGAAATAAAATCAATAAAGTATTGGAAACGCTCACTCCACGCCAGAAAGAAGTGATCTACTACCGTTATACAAAAGGATTAAAACTGAATCACATCGGCGAAATTATGGATATGAATTATCAATCGGTACAAAACTTGTTGCAACGTTCTATAAAAAAATTACGTTCGGCGCTTGCCGAAAAAGAAAAACAAAAGGCTTTTATCAAAAAAATGCGTTCCGAATCTCAATAATTGAACTATAAAATAATCAAAATGCACGTAATAAAAAATATAGACCATCATAAATATAAACAATACTCGGTAGAAGAGTTGCTGCAAGATGACTATTTCATCCACTCCAAAGCGAACCCTTCAAAAGAATCGGAGCGTTTCTGGACGGAAGCCTTACGGCAAAAAAATGTCAGCCGGGGGAATTATGACCAGGCATGTTACATCATCGACTCATTGCAAACGCGAACAGATATTATTCCCTCCGACGAAATTGATTTACTATGGGATGATATTAAGAAAATAAACAGGCAGATTGAGCGCCGAAAGAAAAACCGGAAGAAAAAGCGTATTCTCATGTGGACGCTGGGCAACATCGCTGTCGTATTACTGTTGTTTTTCATATACGGCAAGTTGACAACCGGCGACACGAAAAACCAACCGAACGACACGATGCCTCATTCCATCGAAACGGTAAAAGCGCCGAAGGATCCGGTCGACGAAATCCAGATCATTCTGGCAAACGAGGAAGTCGTTGCAGTTGACGGTGCGGAAGCCGATATTATGCACGACCATGAGGGTGTTGCCATAAATAATCAGGATAAGATGTTGATAAAAAAACAGACCGAACTCCCCGGAATAATCTATCATCAATTGATTGTACCGAAAGGTAAACGTTCGATGCTTACCTTTGAAGACGGCAGTAAAATGTGGGTGAACGCCGGTACGCGCATCGTCTATCCGGCGAACTTCACGGAAGACAAAAGGGAGATTTATGTGGACGGAGAAGCGTATCTCGAAGTATCCGTTGATAAAACGCGTCCGTTTATTGTAAAATCCAAAAAATTTAGCGTGAACGTATTAGGAACATCATTCAATATAATGGCATATGAAAATGATACGAATCAACATATTGTCTTAATATCCGGGTCCGTCAGGGTACATTCGCGAGACAACGCCGAAACCGTTTTATCCCCTAATGAAATGTATATTTCGGAAAACGGAAATTCTCACGTTGAAAAGGTAAACGTCGAATATTTCACATCGTGGAAAACGGGCATGTACCAATACAAAAGCGAACGGTTGGAGGTGATCATGAAACGCCTGTCGCGTTATTACGGAAAAGACATCTCCTGCATGCCGGAAGTCGCACATTTGAAATGTTCGGGCAAATTAGACTTGAAAGATGACTTAAATAGCGTGCTGAGAGGAATCTCGCATACCGCGCCCGTCAACTATCAATTTGATAACGATAAATACTTGATTATTCACAAATAAAACTATTTGCCTATGGATAAAAACCGGATATGACACCTCGATATAAAAAAAACCGGACGATACCTCCATATCATCCGGTAGTGACTTTAAAATCAAAAAAGAGTTATTAACTAAAATCAGTACAAATGTATGACAAATCTATTAAAAAATAGCCTGTTTAGCGCTAATGTAAAAAAAACAATAAGAATTATGAGATTATTGCTTATCTTTTTGTTCATAGGGATAGGAGCAAGCAGCGCCACTGTGACATATTCTCAATCGACCCGCTTATCTATTTCATTAAATAACAAATCGGTAAAAGAAGTTTTTGATGAGATAGAAAAAAACAGCGAATATATCTTCTTTTATTACGATGATGTTTTGGATATAGATCGCATCGTAAGTATTCGTGCGAAGAACAAAACGGTTGACAAAATTTTAGACCGCTTATTTGAATCGACCGATAACACTTACGTCATTGACGACCGGCAAATATTCATCTCGCAAAAAGAACCCGCTATGGAAACAACCGTTCAGCAACAATCAAGAACGATAAGAGGAATCATAACGGACGACATGAACGAGCCGGTTATTGGAGCGAATATAATCATAAAAGGGACAACGACAGGAACGACAAGCGACGTAGACGGTCATTTTAACTTATCGACAACCTCGTCCAATCCCGTATTGGTTATTTCTTATGTCGGCTATCTCACACAGGAAATAGTCGCAGGCAATAGCGATCGCCTGATCCTTGTCAAACTGTCGGAAAACGATCAGGCGCTCGAAGAAGTGGTGGTCGTCGGTTACGGCATACAAAAGAAAGTCAACCTCTCCGGCTCTGTAGCGCAGATAGACAGTAAAATATTGTCAAACCGTCCGATACAGAATATCTCATCCGCCATACAGGGTCTGATGCCGGGCGTAACGGTTTTATCAGGCGAGGGGCGTCCGGGGCTGGATAACGCTACGATACGCGTACGCGGCGTGGGAACACTCAATACCGCCGATCCGTATATCCTGATAGACGGGATAGAAAGCGGAACATTAAATTCCCTTGACCCGAATGATATTGAAAATATCTCCGTATTGAAAGATGCATCTTCGGCTGCTATCTATGGATCGAAAGCTTCAAACGGCGTCATTCTTGTCACTACAAAACGCGGAAAAACCGGTGAACCACGAATAAACTACAACGCTTATGTCGGCATTCAAAAACCTACGCAGATGATTGAACGGCTGAACTCTGCCGATTACGCCACCTTGCTCAACAAAGCGCTGTCGGACGACGGAAAAGCCGAACGCTGGTCGACCGACGATATCCGGAAATTCCAGGACGGCTCAGACCCGTACGGCCACCCAAACACCGACTGGTATGATCTTGCCTACCGGAACGGACTTCAACATCATCATAATGTGAATATCAGCGGAGGTATTGAAACAGTTCAATATATGGCATCGGTTGGGTTCTTGCAGCAAAAAGGCA
Organism: Tannerella sp.; assembly: GCA_031258835.1. GTDB lineage: Bacteria > Bacteroidota > Bacteroidia > Bacteroidales > Tannerellaceae > Tannerella. The sequence goes on along the minus strand of JAIRMH010000235.1, from coordinate 28,893 downwards.
TTTTGCCGAACGCCGAAAGACAGCAGTTCAACGGACGTACTAATCTTGATATCAAATTGTCAGACCGTTTAACGGTAAGGCTGAAAATGGCTTACATTAAAAATGATTATAAAGATCCGACCAACAGTTATGTAGGAGGCGGTTCCGACCAGATCATCCGGCAATTGAATCTTATCGCTCCGTGGATTCCATACAAAAACGAAGACGGCTCTTACGGAACGGTTTCCGACGGGAATCCGATTGCCTGGCTGGATCTCGGGCAGACCGTCGACCGGTATAACCAGAATTTTACCGGCATTCTTTCCGCCGATTATAAGTTTTTCGACGGGATGATAGCTACCATCCAAGGCTCTTATACCGGTAATATCCAGCATTATAAAAGTTTCTTGAAAGATATACAGTATAATCCGAACAAATATCACGGTCCGAACTCCCTTGACGAACGCTATTATCTCTGGGATCGCACCAATTTCGACGTACTGCTGAATTATGATAAACGTTTCGGTATGCACGGCGTAAAGGTATTGCTGGGATGGCATACGGAAAAATACAACAACATCGAAAACAGTATGAGCCGTAAGAACTTCCCGAACAACGACCTTACCGACCTCAACGCCGGTACGACCTCGACGCAAACCAACAGCGGTTATACCCGTTCATTGGCTATGCTTTCGGGATTCGGACGCATCAACTATGATTATGCGGGTAAATATATCGCGGAAGTGAACTTCCGCGCCGATGCCTCTTCCCGCTTTGCGCCGAAAAACCGCTGGGGATATTTCCCCTCTTTCTCTGCGGCGTGGCGGTTAAGCGAAGAAGGTTTTGCGGAAAACGCTAAAGAATGGATGCACAACCTGAAAATCCGCGCCTCATGGGGATTACTGGGAAATCAGGATAGTTTGAACGATTATTATCCATACCTGAATACGTACAATTTGGGCGCTTCCTATCCCTTTGGCGGTACGCTGCAAAGCGGATATTACCAGAGTGATTTCCACATCGAAACCATATCGTGGGAAAAGGCGCGCACTTATGGTATAGGGCTGGACATCGGCCTCTTAAATCATATTGACGCAACCATAGATATCTACGACCGCAAAACGACCGATATCATCATGGATGTGCCTGCTCCGGAAGAATTTGCTTTAGGCTCTTATAAAGACAATGTAGGCGCCATGCGAAACAGGGGTGTTGAACTCGGTTTAAGTTACAACAATAGCTGGGGCGACTGGCGCTTGTCGGCTACCGGCAATTTCTCGTATAATAAAAACGAAATTCTGAACCTTGGTGGCGTTGAACGCATGATAGACAGCTATTTGATCCGGCAGATCGGACATCCTATTTCTTCTTTTTACGTATATCAGGCCGACGGTTTTTTTCAGTCGCCGGAAGAAGCGGACGCTTTTGCTGCCAAATATAACGCATCCACAGGCACTACGCTCTTCTCCCGCCCTTTCAAGGCCGGCGATATCAAATATGTCGACACCAATAACGACGGCAAGATAGACGGTGATGACCGTGTGATCTGCAATTCCACTAATCCGGCCTATGTTTATGGCTTTAACCTGAATCTCGGCTACAAAAATTTCGATTTTGCCACGATATTCACAGGAGCGGCAAAGGTTGCCCGGATTTACAATGTGGAAGTGTTCGGCGCTTTCCGCGGCGACACCTCTCACCCTGCCTCTATCTGGTTAGATGCCTGGACGTCCGAAAACAAAGACGCCAAAATGCCGCGTATCTGGAATGATGTTAACTCCAACAGCTATCCACAGAATGTGATGTCTACTTTCTGGCTGCAAAACACGAGCTACCTGCGCCTGAAAAATCTGCAGGTCGGTTATAACGTGCCTCCTCAATTGATGAAGAGCAGCGGAATATCAAGATTGCGCGTTTATTATTCGGCAGAAAACGTATTTACGCTGGACGCCATGCCTATCAGCCTGGACCCGGAAACATCCAGCGAGCGTGGCTCGTCCTATCCGCTTATTAAAACTCATTCTTTTGGAGTGAATATAACATTTTAATTAGTAACCGCTTAATTAATAAAGATCATGAGAAAAAATATATTTATATACATCAGCGCCGTTTTAATGCTGTGCTGTTCCTGTTCCGATTTCCTTGACACGTACCCTTATGATGCCCTGTCGCCTGCTACTACGTGGAAAACAGAGGATGACGCCGAGAAATTCCTCATCGGCTGCTACGACGGTTGGATCTGGGGAGAAGGCTTCCTCTATTGGGATTGTGCATCGGACATAGGATTCAGTTATCACACGCACGAAGGTTGGCGGGTGATCGGTGACGGCACGCTCACTGCCGCCAATCCCGGCAGTTCTTCGTACAGTTATACAAGGATACGTCGTTGCCTTACGCTCCTGGAAAACATAGAACTGATACCTTTCACCGACGAAAAGAGGAAAAAGGACATCATAGCGCAGGCGCGGGTGATACTCGCTTACGACTATTTTAAGATGAACTTCTGGTATGGAGGCGTGCCTGTAATCTCCCTTTTCAAGGATGCTGAAGAGGCCAAAGCGCCACGCAATACGGAAGCCGAAGTGAAAGACTACATTTATAAGGAGATAGACGCGGCGGTTGCCGACATCAACGACCGCCCCGCCGCACGCGGACGGATAGCCAAAGGCGCGGCGTTAGCCCTTAAGATGCGCTCGGCGCTGTATTGGGGCGACAATCAACGCGCCTTAGACGCCGCCAAAGCGATCAAAGCATTAGGTATCTACAAGTTGGATCCGAACTATGCAAATATGTTTACGCTTGCCGGCGTAGATTCTGAAGAAATCATTCTTTCCGTACAACATCTTAAAAATCTCAAGGACGAATGGATGGTGACGTTACCTAATAATGCCGACGGCGGTTGGTCGTCAATGACGCCCAGCCAGAACCTGGTTGATATGTACGAGATGAACGACGGATTAACAAAGGAAGAATCTTCGGCGTACGATCCGGCGCATCCGTACAAGAACAGGGATCCGCGCATGGCAATGACCGTTTTGTATCCCGGACAGGATTGGCAGAGTAGTATTTTGAATACGCTGGACGAGGTGTTGCCCAACGGAAGCAAAAACCCAAATTTCCCGACGGCAGCCGACAATGCTTCGAAAACCGGATTGACGTGGTCTAAATATGTCGCTCCGCTGGAACAGTACGAGAACGACTTTTACAGCACGAGCCTCTGCCAGGTAGTGTTCCGTTATGCGGAAGCGCTGCTTACTATCGCCGAAACGTCAAATGAATTGTCCGGGCCTTCCGACGAGGTTTACGAAGCATTGGACGAAGTGCGCCAACGGGTAGGGATGCCCGCCGTCGACCGTGCGAAATATAACAGCAAAGAGACGCTTCGCGAACTGATACGTCGCGAACGTAGCGTAGAATTTGCCGGCGAGGGACATCGCCGCGCCGATATCGTACGCTGGAAAGATGCTTCCGGCAAGATGATTGCCGAGACCGTCATGAACGGCCCGCTGAACCGCGTCGTCGGCACAATCAACTATGCCGAGCCTGACCCGTATTCAAGAGCGACGATCACCGGCGTGGAAAAAATCGAAGATCGCAAATTTGCATCGCACAACCGTTATTTGCCGATTCCGCAAACGACGATCGACAAAAACCCGCAGTTAAAACAAAACGACGGTTACTAACAATAAAACGTCCCGGCGCAGGTCGTAAAACAGCCCGGGATAATACATCGTCCCAATGTATTTTTAACATATCGAAAAGAGGGTGTCCAAGGCTTTTGGACGCCCTCTCTTTTATTGAATTTATCCGGATATCTATCCGAACTGTTTTCCGAATGTTCGATTATCGGGAATCATGAATTTTGCCGGATATCTTTATTCGTTTGTGTGTAATCTGAAAATTTTATGTACATTTGCATATTTAATTATTCATTTCTAATCATTTATCAATGAAGATTTTTAACTGCATATGGATATTTACAGCCATGCTGCTTGCGAGCGGAAGCATCGCGTCGCATCCGGAAAATCCGAAAACGTCAATAGACGATTCAGGTGGCGTTGTCGTCTTAAACAAGGCTGACTTTCTAAAGAAAGTATATAATTACGAAAAAAATCCGGAAGAATGGGTTTATGAAGGAGAACTTCCCTGTATAATCGACTTTTATGCCGATTGGTGCGGCCCGTGTAAAAGAGTGGCGCCGATATTAAAAGAACTCGCTGCCGAATATAAAGGAAAGATCATCGTATACCAAATCAACGTGGACAGGGAACGGGAGTTAGCCCGACTTTTCGGTGTAAGCAGCATCCCGATGTTCCTTTTTGTACCTGCAAAAGACAAGCCCCAATCGACTATGGGAGCAATACCGCGCGATTCGTTTGTGGAAATCATCGAAGAGTTCTTACTTAAAGATTTAAAATAAAAACAGCGCCTCTACCGTCCGGCCACTGACACCGGGTATGCTCGCCGTTATACTTTTCAACTATTTGACGCCACTACCGGACGTTACCGAGCGACAGTTTTATCCAGTCTTTTTTTCGATTTTCCCGTTTCGCTTTGCTAAAAGCATTATCGCGCACCTGGGCGCCGGGATGACCCTTGGCCAGATCAGCCGAATGTGCGGCAATCTTATAACTGAGCAAATCGGTCTTCATGCGCTCTACATCCGTTATGTCAACCTGGCTTTTAAGTCCGCCGATGAGCGAAGCGCCGTACCATGCCATTTGTGCGCCCCCGATAGCCGCAGCGATATGTTCGTGCCCGACGGCGAGATCCGACGTGACCATGCCCGGCGAAAAAAACGGGACGCCTTTACAAATATATTGATATTCCTTCATATAATATTCTATTTTATTCATCGGGATATGTCCCGGACCTTCAGCCATCACCTGAACGTAATATTCCCATGCAATTTCGACAAGCGCCCGCATTTCGGTAAGCTCATTGAGTTGAGCGCGGTCGTTCGCATCATAGATAGAACCGGGGCGCAACCCGCTCCCCAGCGATATGACGGCATCGTATGCACATGCAATCTCGCATATCTCCCGGAAGTGCGTATTAAGGAAATTCTCTTCTTTATGAACGTCCATCCACTCGGCAAGAATCTCCCCTGCGCAAGAAACAATACCCGTGAGCCTGTGCGAAATCATCTTAAGATGTTTCCGTTTCATGGCGGCATGTATGGAAATAAAATCAACGCCCTGCTCTAATTGTTCAATCAGGGCGCAACGATAAAGATCCCACGACAAATCCTTAACATTCCCTTTAGCTTTCGCCAATGCTTGATACAATGGGGGAGCGCCGACAGGTATCGGAGAATTGCGAACCAGATACTTACGCGACCGGGAGGAAGCCTCCGCCCGGGATATATCCATGAGCGTATCGACACCGAAACAACAGTTAAGACGTATCTTTTCTATGTCGTTTCCTGTGAAATTCTTACCCAAATTTATATTGCCGTTTATCTTTACAAGAAAACGATTTCCTATAATCATCGGTTCAAGCTCCATATGATTAATATTGGCGGGTATCACGGCACGTCCGGCGGCAATCTCTTTACGGACAAAATCCGGGGTGATATACGACTTTAACCCGAGCGCCTCGATCTGCTGGTTTTCACGTACTGCGACATATTCCATCTCCGGCGTTATCATACGTTTCTTCGCATAATACATTTGTGTAACACACTTCCCGTCTTTGGCGCAAAAAGATGATTTTTTTACGCTATCTTTATTGCTTGACTTGAGCACGATGTCCCTGCGACGTACATACCATGACTTACGTATACGAGGCAGTCCTTCCAAAAAATCGGCTTTATATGCGCTGTCTCCGTAAGGCCCTGATGTATCATAAACGACAACGGGGCTATTCTTTTTTACAATTTTACCGTTATCCGTCTCCGTAACGGTATCGGAAAGACTTATCTGACCCATTCCAACCCGTACGTTGTTTATCTCGCCTACAACATATATTTTCTTCATTACCCTTTCTGTTTTTTATTTTTTTACTTCGGCAAAAATAGTAAAAGTCAATATAATTACCTATTTTTGCGCCGTAAAAATATTGATGATATATAATATAAGTTATGAGATACAATACAATTTCCAAACGGCTGACCCTTCCCGAATATGGCCGTAACATTCAGAATATGGTCGACTATTGCCTGACAGTAGAAAACCGTGAAGAACGTAACCGTTGCGCAAACGCGATCATAAGTATTATGGGTAATTTGTTCCCTCACCTGCGCGACGTCAATGATTTCAAGCATATCCTCTGGGATCATCTGGCAATAATGGCAGACTTCAAACTTGATGTCGACTATCCGTATGAAGTGATAAGAAAAGAGAACATGCACCAGCGTCCGCCACGTGTTCAGTACAGCGATACGGCAATTACCTATCGTCACTACGGACAAATGCTCGAACGCCTGATCAACAAAGCCGCCGAGATGAGAGACTGTGAAGGAAAAGAAACTTTAATACTCCTCATTGCCAATCAGATGAAGAAATCATTCCTTCTGTGGAACAAAGATTCTGTCGACAATCGGAAAATATTAAAAGACTTAGCCGAGCTATCCGGAAGGCGAATCGTACGCAATGCGGAGACCTTCCTGCTTGCCGAAGCTGCCGAACTGATCGACACGCCTCAACGGAACATGAACAACAACAATAATAATAAAAAGAACAAGAAAAACCATTCGCGCAAAGGATAATGAGTTCGTTCACCATAGAAGGTAATAGCAAATTAAGCGGTGAGATTTCCCCGCAAGGCGCAAAAAACGAAGCGCTACAAGTTATCTGTGCAACCTTACTTACGCCGAAGGAAGTTAAGATTTACAATATTCCGGATATACTCGACATCCGGAATATGATGCTGCTGCTTCAAAAACTGGGCGTTAAAATCAAGCGACTGTCGGATAACGAATACTCGTTTCAAGCGGATAAAGTCGACATCGACTATATTTATTCGGAAGAATATGCACGCATAGCGGCATCGCTGAGAGGCTCGGCGCTAATGCTTGGCCCGTTGCTCGGACGCTTCGGCAAAGCCGTGCTTCCACAAATCGGAGGCGACAAAATCGGACGCCGGAGGATCGATACGCACCTGCTCGGATTTCGGGCGCTGGGAGCGACAATCAGTACTAACACTCAACGGCAGACGAGCGAAATAACCGCGTCAAAACTGAACGGTAATTATATCCTGCTGGATGAAGCCTCCGTCACCGGGACGGCCAACATCATTATGGCGGCAGTTCTTGCCGAAGGCGATACAACTATTTATAATGCCGCTTGCGAACCGTATATTCAACAATTGTCGAAAATGCTTTGTAACATGGGAGCAAAAATATCCGGCATCGGATCCAACATGCTTACAATCAAAGGAGTAACAACCTTACTCGGTACGGAACATAAGATACTCCCCGACATGATAGAAGTGGGCAGTTTCATCGGTATGGCCGCCATGACAGGCTCCGAACTCACAATCAAGGATACGGCCTGCAACGAACTCGGCATCATTCCGGAATCGTTTCGGCGTCTCGGCATCAGTATCGAAAAAAGAGGCGACGATATTTATATACCGGCGCAATGTCAATATCATATAGAAACATTTATGGACGGTTCTATCATGACCATCGCCGATGCGCCGTGGCCGGGACTGACGCCCGACCTGCTGAGCGTGATGCTTGTCGTTGCTACACAGGCCGAAGGCAGCGTGCTGATACATCAGAAAATGTTCGAAAGCCGGTTGTTTTTCGTGGATAAACTGATAGACATGGGCGCCCGGATCATCTTATGCGACCCGCACAGGGCAACCGTCATCGGATTGGGCAACCGTCAACAATTGAGATGCGCGAACATGGTATCTCCCGATATCCGCGCAGGAATAGCATTGCTTATTGCCGCTATGAGCGCCAAAGGGACAAGCCGTATCGACAATATCGAACAGATAGACCGGGGATATCAACAAATAGACGAACGCCTGAATAAACTCGGAGCGCGCATTTTAAGAAAAGATGCATCATGATAAAAAAAGAAGAATTGATTAAAATAGGGCTGTTCGCCAAACCGCATGGGATAAAAGGCGAATTATCGCTGTCGACCGGTTATGACTTGGCGGCTATTTCCTGCGACGACCCTTTTATCATTTGCGATATGGACGGCATACCGGTACCTTTTTTCATCGATTCGTTAAGGCAAAAAAGCCATTCGACGATACTCGTCGGATTTGCCGGCGTCGACTCCGGCGACAAGGCGAAACTTTTTACCGGAAAACAGGCTTATATCCCGGCGGATATGTTACCGCCGCGCGACGAAGATGCCCCCGGATGGGATTTTATTACCGGATATACGGTGTCGGATGAAAAGTTCGGCAAAATCGGACAGGTAACGGATGTTGACTATAATACACTCAATATCCTGCTGAAAGTCAATTATAACGAAAAGGAAATACTTATTCCGGCAGCATTGGCGACAATTGTCGACAGGGAACGGAAAATGGTGGAAGTTTCATTGCCGGAAGGATTTTGGGAATTATGATATAATGGAAGAATGATGAAACGTAAACACTCAAACAAATCATTTTGGAATCGTATACGATTTAAGTATAAGTTCATGTTTATCAACGAATCGACGTTAGATGAGGTTTGGTCTTTCCGTTTATCCCAGTTGTCGGTATTTATCTATATTTGTATCTTTGCGTTTATCTTGATAACGCTTACGTCCGCAATTATAATACTTACGCCGATACGTAATTATCTGCCCGGATATCTGCCTGTTGAGGTACGTAAAGAAATTCTCATGAACGCGTTGAAGGCCGATTCTCTAGAAGAAAAAATAACGATCCAGTCCGGTTATATCAAGAACATATCCAACATTTTATCGGGGAATATACCGATCGACACTATACCGTATAATGATACGATGTCATACGCGACCTCCAACTACGATATCCCGCGCAGCGATAGAGAATCGGCATACATACGCAAATTCGAAGAGGAGGAAAAATACAATCTCACAGCATTGAATACTAACCCTCCGCGTACGGATATCTTTTTCTACCGACCGCTAAACGGCATTGTATCTTCGACTTTCAACGAAGAGAAAGGACATCTTGGGATAGACCTGACATCCGCTCCCAAGGAAAATGTTATCGCAACGCTTGACGGAACGGTTATCTATGCAGGATTTGACTTGAAATACGGAAATGTCATCTCTTTGCAGCATAAAAATGATTTTATATCCATCTATAAACATAATGATATACTCTTAAAAGAGGTCGGAGAACGCGTAATTGCAGGCGAAGCAATCGGTATCGTAGGAAATACGGGCGAGTTATCGACAGGGCCGCATTTGCATTTCGAACTATGGCACAATGGCGTTCCCGTCAATCCGGAGGAGTATATCGCTTTTTGAATGAATGAAATATCATCACTATTGAAACGATAAAATGGCAAGACAACTGGCGATATTAGGCTCTACAGGTTCTATCGGCGCACAAGCGTTAGAAGTGGTCGACGCGCATAAGGATTTATTCGAAATATATGCGTTAACGGCCAACAATAATGCCGAACTGTTGATAGAACAGGCTCATAAATACATGCCGGATACGGTAGTCATCGCTAACGAGAAAAATTATCCCGAAGTGAAAGAGGCGCTCGAAGATTTGCCGATAAAAGTATGGGCGGGAGCCGATGCTATCGCGCAAGTCGTCACAGCAAAACCGATCGACATGGTATTGACGGCAATGGTCGGATATTCCGGCCTTCGCCCGACTATTGAAGCCATCAAAGCGAACAAAGCTATTGCACTTGCCAATAAAGAGACGTTAGTCGTAGCCGGCGAACTGATAACCAATCTGGCAAAAGAACGGCAGACCCCAATTATACCTGTTGATTCCGAACATTCGGCCATCTTCCAGTGTCTTAACGGCGAATGGCGCAATCCGATCGAAAAGATACTGCTGACGGCTTCGGGAGGCCCATTCTTCCGCCGGACGAAAGAAGAGCTTGCCGTAGCGACAAAAGAAGAGGCACTTCGGCATCCGAACTGGAACATGGGCGCCAAAGTGACGGTCGATTCGGCATCACTGATGAACAAAGGCTTCGAAATGATAGAGGCCAAATGGCTTTTCGACGTCAAACCGGAACAGATCGAAATCGTCGTCCATCCGCAATCGATCATACATTCCATGGTTCAGTTTGAAGATGGCGCAATCATGGCGCAGTTAGGCATACCCGACATGAAACTGCCCATATCGTATGCCTTTTCATACCCCAAGCGACTGAAAAGTCCGTCCGGAAGACTTGACTTCTTCACCTGTCAGTCGCTTACGTTCGAACGACCCGACATGGGAAAATTCCGTAACCTGGCGTTCGCGTTCGAGGCCATACGCAAAGGCGGAAACATGCCGTGCATACTGAACGCGGCAAACGAAATCGTCGTATCCGCTTTTCTCCGAGGACAAACGAGTTTCCTGCGGATGAGCGATATCATCGAACAAACTATGGAAAAAGCGCCGTTCATCGCAAATCCCGTTTATGAAGACTATGTCCGCACCGACACAGAAGCCCGCCGCATCGCGGAAGAGTTGATAACAATAAATAAATTCACAAATTAATTATATGGAAACATTTTTGATAAAAGCCGTACAACTTGTTCTAAGTCTCTCAATATTAGTGCTCATTCATGAATTTGGGCATTTTATTTTCGCCCGTCTGTTTAAGGTGCGCGTAGAAAAATTTTACCTGTTTTTCGACCCATGGTTTTCGCTGTTCAGATTCAAACCGAAAAACAGCGATACGGAATATGGCATAGGCTGGTTGCCGCTTGGCGGTTACTGTAAGATTTCCGGCATGATAGACGAATCGATGGATCGGGAACAAATGGCGCAACCGCCCAAGCCCTACGAATTTCGTTCCAAATCTGCGGGACAACGACTGCTCATCATGACAGCCGGCGTCATATTCAACTTCCTGCTCGCACTGTTCATCTATTCGATGGTATTGTTGCGCTGGGGTGATACATACATCCCATTGAGGAACGTAACATGCGGTATGGAATATAGCAGTACGTTCAAAAATATCGGCTTTCAGGACGGTGATATCCTGTTAAAAGCCGATACGACAACGCTTGAGCGTTTTAACGAAAACTGCTTGCGTAATGTAGTAAACGCACGTACGGTGACCGTTCTTCGGGATGGACAGGATGTCGTCATCGAAATTCCCGAAGATATGATGCAACGGATTCTCCGGGATAAAGAAGGCTTCGCCTATTACCGTATACCAATGATTATCGCCGAAGTGCAAAGGGAATCCGCGATAGAAGCGGGATTGAAAAAAGACGACCGTGTAACGGGCGTCAACGGAGTAAGCGCTATTGCGGCATCGGATATCATAAATGAATTATATGCCAACCGTGAAAAAAACGTGAGGATAGACATCCTGCGTAACGGACGCCCTCTGTCGATTGATGCGCCGGTCGACTCGCTCGGACACCTCGGTGTCAATATCTACAACGACCCTGGTTCAATCTATGAGGTGGCGACGGTAAGATACAATTTCTTCAATTCCTTCCCCGCAGGGATAACATTAGGCATAAACACGCTCAAAGGATATGTGAACGACATGAAATATGTATTCACAAAAGAAGGTGCGAAAAACGTGGGCGGATTCGGCGCCATCGGAAGTCTCTTCCCCGCCTCGTGGAACTGGCGCATCTTCTGGGAACGTACGGCACTTTTGTCAATCATACTGGCATTCATGAACATACTTCCTATCCCCGCCCTGGACGGCGGACATGTGATGTTTCTACTTTACGAAGTGGTCGCAAGACGTAAGCCGGGCGATAAATTCCTCGAATACGCCCAAATCACAGGTATGATTATATTATTTTCTTTGTTTATATTTGCAAACGGAAATGATGTACTGAAATTTTTCTTCCGTTAAATAATTAGAAAGGAACAAGTATGCTAAAGGCACTGCATCAATTAGGAGAATATGTACTTCTTATGAAGAGGGCTATTGCCATACCTACGCGGTGGAACATGTTTTTCAAGCAGTTAATAAAAGAGATTTACAAACTTGGCGTAGATTCCATCTGGATTGTCGTTATCATCTCCATATTTATAGGAACAGTAATCGCAATCCAAATATCGCTTAATATAAGTTCGCCGCTGATTCCTAAGTTCACGATAGGTTATACGACACGCGAGATCATACTGCTGGAGTTCTCGTCTTCTATTATGTGTCTCATCCTCGCGGGAAAAGTAGGCAGCAACATAGCGTCCGAGATAGGCACGATGCGCGTCACCGAACAGATTGATGCAATGGAAATGATGGGCGTCAATTCCGCAAATTTCCTCATCATGCCTAAAATTGCAGGATTGATGCTGTTTATCCCCGTATTAGTCATATTCAGCATGACGACAGGAATCGCCGGCGGAATAGCGGCAAGTTATACGGGAGGAGGTATGACGCCGTCCTCTTTTGAGTTCGGACTTCAGTTCTATTTCAATTCGTTCTATATCTTGTATTCGATTATAAAGTCCATCGTTTATGCGTTCATTATATCATCTATTTCGTCTTTTTTCGGATATACGGTAAAAGGCGGCTCTCTAATGGTTGGTAAAGCGAGCACGAACTCGGTAGTGATGAGCAGCATCATGATATTATTGGCGGATGTCTTATTAACGCATATAATGCTGACTTGATATGATTGAAGTAAAACATCTCATCAAATCGTTCGACGGAAGAACAGTCATTAATGATATAAGTACGGTTTTCGAAACCGGAAAAACCAACCTTATCATAGGACGGAGCGGTTCCGGGAAAACGATTTTACTGAAAAATGTGATCGGTTTAATGACGCCCGATTCCGGCGACATCATATTCGATGGCCGCAATATCTTGAAAATGAATAAACGCGAGACGTTGATCCTGCGACGCGAAATGGGTTTGCTGTTTCAAGGGTCTGCCCTGTTCGACAGTATGACGGTGCTGGAAAACGTGATGTTCCCATTGGATATGTTCTCGGGAAAATCCGTAAGGGAAAGACGAAAACGCGCTATTTCATGTCTGGAAAGGGTTGACTTGTCAGGAACATACGATTTGTATCCATCGGAGATAAGTGGAGGTATGATGAAACGGGCCGCTATCGCACGCGCAATCGCGCTACAACCCAAATATCTGTTCTGCGACGAACCAAATTCGGGATTGGATCCGAAAACCGCACTCATCATCGACGACCTGATACATGGCATTACGAAAGAATACGGCATGACAACTCTCGTCAATACGCACGACATGAATTCCGTGATGAACATCGGCGAAAATATTGTCTTTATAAAGGAGGGCATGTGCGTATGGAACGGTACCAAAGAGCAGGTCATAAGCTCCGGAAACAAAGCGTTGGAGGAATTTATCTTTGCATCAGATCTCCTTCGTAAAGCTAAAGAGCTGGAAAAAGAGATACAACAAAAAGACATAAATGATGAAAAAAGTAATACGGAGTGAGTTATGAAATAAATTTTGCCGGAAGCATTTATACTTCCGGTATAAAATCAAATGAAAATAATATGTAATTGATTATAAGTCGATTAATGAAGATAAATAAAAATATTCGTATAGATTTGCATAGACAAGATATTGGACTTGTAGATATTTGGCGATTGTATTCATATAGATTTGTATAGTGAATATATATTTTGATAGATCTACCTTTGCATGAGATTTGTGATTCTTTTCTAAGGATAAATTTATTTTAATTTCAATAATTAACGTTGTAATGTGAAACAAAATAAGAATATAAATATATGAAAATGAAACGTATAGCATCTTTTTTGATGTGTTGTTTGACACTGTGGTTTTGTATGATATTGTGTACAAAGTGTACAAATGAACGCATTGTTGATCAGGAGATCGAACCGATAATAAAGAGCGGACAGGTGTCCTTAAAAGTATTTATTCCGAAAGGAAGCGTGTCTACTTATGCCAATGAAGACGCCTCGGCACTTGAAAATCGCATTGACTCGTTATATGTAGATTTATATGAAAACAACGGGCTGTTAAAAGAAAGTCAGTTCCACAGGAGCGAATTGAAGATAGCGTTAAATACAAACGATTCCATTGTGGAGATAGGTTATGAAGTGGATAATATCATTGACGGAAAACTTTTTGCGAGAGTTTATGCAAACCGCAAAAGCGTAAAAACTATAACCGGTGAGATTTATCCCGACGCCACCGATCGCGAAACTTTGTTTTTTATGAGCGGCTCGGATTCCATCCGATCCAACGGGACGTCTTATGAAGGTACGATACATCTGGTTCGCGACGTAGCGAAAGTTCGTGTGAACATATCAAAACACCTCCTCATCCTTCCCAAAGATCTGGAAATAGATTACGATAATGTTAAAATACAAGCATTAAACGTACCTAACCAAACGTCGTTATTTCCGGGAGCTGATGTCGCCAAAGGCCAGTCCACATTCGGATATATCAATTATCCGGAACGCAGCGGTTTGCCTCCTTTGCCTTCTTCGCTCCGCCCTTCCCCAACCTTTAATAATACGGCTGGAGGACAGATAGACTCTTTTTATGTAAATGAGAATCACTTATCAACATACAGCACTGGGGATATAACCAAGGTAAGAGTGACAATTCCTACATATTCTCCTACCGACGGGGCAAAAGTAGCCTCTTATGATTATGACTTATTTACTGTAACAAGCAGAAATGCCTTGTTGAGAAACTATATTTATACATTAGACATAAAGGTGCGCGGGCAAAGCCTTGAGCCGGTAATAACCATAGATGTACAGCCCTGGAAAGATGTGAATGGAGACGGAAACATTTACGGGACTTATCTGACGGTATCGCCGGAAATAAAATTCGATTCCAACGGGGAAGCGATCATCGACTTCTGCACGGATGCGCAAGCGCTATATTTTAATTTTGAAGACTTCACAACAAACACCGGCGCTGAGATTAACGGGATGGAAATATTTACAGAGGGCATTGATACGGATAATAAGGCATTGAATCCTACGGGGTTCAAAGACGGAAAGATCCTGTTAGACCAGCAACATTGCGGAAATTTTAAATTTAAACTCGACCTTAGCGAAGATGAGTTTTCGAAATTTCCGGAGTTTAATGTCAGCGGCGAGATAAGTATGAAAGCCGGAAATATTGTGAGATACCTGATGTTACCCGCCCAACGGATATGTGACGCTCACTTTATTGTTGGCGACAGTATTTTCAATTTTAGCGAAGAGTATACGCAAGCAAGCGTTTATGAAGACGGAAAAGATAATATAACCCCCGGATGGCTGAATATATCAACGAGTCGGCTTTATACTTCGACAGGTATGCTAACATCATATAACGGTATGTCTACAAAGTTGTATTTACATCTGGATGAAAATCTGACGGGCTATTCACGAACGGGAAGCGTCACTGTTACAACCAGCGGCGGTGTAAAAAGGAAACTATGCATAACACAATTGCCGGCTATACCGGTAGGCAGATTCGGCTACACAAATGTGACGCCTGCGGATGACAGCATTTATACCGCCATGTTATATACGGAACAGCGATACGAGTTCACTACAATGCCCACATACATAGGTACGGGAAGTCCGGTTACGTTTAGTAATGCAATATATAACGGACGTCTGTCCGCCAAATCCGCATTCGACTGGAGCAAATATAACAATGCTGTTACCCCTTTCGACTATCAGAATACCTTATACCAGGCGATCAATTATTGTGCGCATAAAAACAGAATCACCGGATCAGGCAGTGTTGACGGAGAATTGAAATGGTATTTACCTTCTCAGGCTCAGTTATTGGGCATGTGGCTATCTTACAATTTTCTTAAAGATATTGGCACATCAAACTTTAGACGCATCGGTATTGATAGTATATTCTGGAGTTCTACGGCTAATAAATTGTATACCGATGAAGCCCAGTTAATAAATTTCAAATTCGGCAATGTCGGTCATCACTATAAAAGCGATAAAAACTGGGCTCGTTGCGTACGCGACGTAGCAGGAGGGAGCAGTATGATATTACCGGGTAGCTATCCTGTGATAGATTTCGAAAATGGAATGCCGACAGCAAGTTATACGATAATCAGCAAGAACGATGGCGCAGGAAATGAAAATTCCTACAATAATAACACGTTATTTAAAACGCTTCGTGTAGCGGTTAACGATCTTTCTACATCAGGAGCACCATGGAGCATAACCGCATGCAATTCATATGCCGAAGGGGGCGTCACAGGTTGGAGACTCCCGACGCAACGCGAGCTTCAGTCCATTTGGATATTACAGAATGAAATAAAAAAGACATTCACGGGATTCAACTTACTTAGAGAGGATTACTATTGGAGCGCGACGGAATCTTCGGCAGCCGATACGCATGCATGGACTATCTTCGGAAGCGGAAGCAGAGCCGATGCCGGAGGATCGGGCAATGCTCCGATTCAACATAAATCTCAACAATTCAGAATAAGATGCGTTAGAGAATTTTAAAAGAGTTTCATTATTCATTATTCATTATTACAATATTATTATCGGATGACCGATAAAACAAGAAAGCAGCTATCGCGAGATACCTGCTTTCATTGTTTTACATATCCTGATCCGGGATTTTACCCGCTTCGTTAGCTGACATGCTACAATCCGAACGCTTTTTTTATCTTATCGACATAGTCTAACTTTTCCCATGTGAACAATTCAACTTCATACGTCACCGGATCTTTGTAGCGCGATTCGAAAACCTTCGTAACGAACTCCGGTGTACGCCCCATGTGTCCATGAGAAGCGGTCTCAAAGTAGATCGGGTTTCGCAATTTCATCCGTTCTTCGATGGCTTTGGGGCGCATATCAAACAGTATTGCGACCTTTTCTGCGATCTCTCCGTCGGTAAGGTTTACGTTGGAGCGACCGTATGTATTAACAAAAATATTCATTGGCTTAGCAACGCCGATCGCATAGGATACCTGCACCAACACCTCGTCCGCCACTCCTGCCGCAACAAGATTTTTGGCTATATGACGCGAGGCATAAGCCGCTGAACGGTCTACTTTCGACGGGTCTTTTCCCGAAAAAGCGCCGCCACCGTGCGCGCCCTTGCCGCCGTAAGTATCGACAATAATCTTACGTCCCGTCAGTCCCGTATCTCCGTGCGGTCCGCCGATAACGAACTTGCCGGTAGGATTGACGTAATAAGTGATATGATCGTCGAACAACGCCTGTACTTTCGCCGGATATTGCGCTTTTACGCGCGGAATCAGAATCGTCTTCACATCTTCCGTTATTGCACGCTGCATCTGCCGGTCGGCATCTTCCTCCGATAATCCGTTTCCGGCTGTTACAAATTCGTCATGCTGCGTAGATATTACAATCGTATCTATGCGCAATGGCGTTCCATTGTCGTCATATTCAATCGTAACCTGACTCTTTGCATCAGGACGCAGATACGGCATCCGTTCAATTTCGTTCTTACGTATTACGGAAAGTTCTTTCATCAGGCTGTGTGCCAAGTCAAGTGCTAACGGCATAAAATTCTCCGTTTCGTTCGTTGCATAACCGAACATCATCCCCTGATCGCCTGCCCCTTGATCATCAGCCCCTTGATTTTGTCGGTCAACACCGCGGTTGATATCCGGACTTTGCTCATGAATAGCGGAGAGTATGCCGCACGATTTTGCTTCAAACTGATATTCGCTCTTTGTATAACCGATTTTTTCGATTACATTACGCACAACATCATGTACATCCACATAAGCGCTTGATTTAACTTCGCCGGCAACCACTACCTGACCGGTAGTAACCAGCGTTTCGCATGCCACTTTTGATTGTTTGTCCTGCGCCAAAAATGCATCTAATAACGCATCCGATATCTGATCGGAAACTTTGTCGGGATGTCCTTCCGACACCGACTCTGATGTAAATAAATAACTCATTACTTCATTCATTTATTAAGTTAAACATAAATAATGAATCAACGTTGGGGAATGTTCTACCGAAACGGCAAGAAAAAAAGGGGATCAATTTTTTTAGCATTTTTTCCTGTGGTTGCAAGCAGTACAAATCTGTCCACATCAATTCGACCGCAAAGTTATAAAAAATAACGATACGACATCCATAATGTTATGTTAATTATTGTTTCGGAAGGATTTACAGAGCGGATTTATTTGATTTCCACTTTTTCGTTCACTTCAAATTCATTGTTATCCGCATCATAAAATTTATATTCCAGGAAGCCAAGGCTCTGGTTCGGAATCACTTTCAAGTTCCGGCTGTATTTCCATTTCCAGTGTTTCAACATCGAGATAAACCCTTTTGTAATATAGGCATATACATATGGATGTATGTGGAGGATAAAATTTTTCACATGTAACTTGTTAGTCAGGGTATCCAATTTCTCCTCCAACGTATCGGTAAACAGGATCGACGGACGCGCATGACCGGAGCCAGAGCATGTCGGACAAGTCTCCGACGTATCAATATCCAGTACTGGCCGTACCCGTTGACGTGTGATCTGCATCAGTCCGAACTTACTTAACGGCAATATATTATGGCGGGCGCGGTCGTGCGACATCACCATGTTCATATGCTCGAACAGTTTCTGGCGATTCGCGGCGTCCGTCATGTCGATAAAGTCAACGACGATAATGCCGCCCATGTCGCGTAAGCGCAACTGTCGGGCCAGCTCGTCCGCGGCTGCAATATTCACATTAAAGGAAGCCTCCTCCGGTTCATTCCCGTTTTTATTTGAACGATTGCCGCTATTCACATCAACGACATGCATGGCTTCCGTATGTTCGATGATAAGATATGCTCCATATTTGAACGTAACCGTACGGGCAAGCGACGATTTTATCTGTTTGGTAATAGCAAAATGGTCGAAAATAGGCAATTCGTCCGTATAATGTTTGACAATATCCTTCTGTTCCGGCGATATTAGCGATACATAATCAAGCACATTCCTGTACACATCTGCATTATTAATATAAATATGTACGAAAGTAGGATTCAACACATCTCTCAGGAGGGCTACCATTCTCGACGTTTCTTCATAAAAAAGTGATGGCGCTTTCGATTTGTGCAGTTTAAGGATATTGTCGTCGAAACGTTTCTGCAGGGTTTTGAGTTCATGGTCGAGTTCGGCGACACGCTTTCCTTCGGCCGATGTCCTGACGATGACGCCGAAATTCCTTGTTTTAACGCTCTGTATCAACTGTCGTAGTCTGGCGCGTTCTTCATTCGACTTGATTTTGGTAGAAACGGAAACTTTATCGGAAAAAGGAATAAGCACAAGATAACGTCCGGCAAAAGACAATTCGGCTGTCAAGCGTGGGCCTTTCGTCGAAATAGGTTCTTTTGCTATCTGAACCAGCACTTCTTCGCCGGCGGCGAGCGTCTCCGCAATCTTACCGTCTTTCTGCATTTCCGGCAAAAGCGACACCTTAGAGACTATGGTATTTTTCTTATCTCCGGAAAGTATTTTTTTCAGGAACTTCTGTTGCGTATTAAAATTAGAGCCGAGGTCCTGATAATGAAGGAAGCCTTCTTTTTTGTATCCGACATCAATAAATGCAGCATTGAGGCCGGGAAGTATTTTTTTTACTTTCCCGAAATAAATATCGCCGACTGCATACGATTCGTTGCGTGTTTCCCGCTGAAATTCGACCAGTACCTTGTCCTCCGTCACTGCGATAGAGACCTCTTTAGAGGTTACATTTACAATTATTTCGCTTACCACATCCGATTTTTTAATAAATAAACAAAAGAACAAACTTAAATAACGATCATTTTTATTAAGCTTGTTCTTTCAGACTCTTTCATTTCAGACTTACTTCTTTTTATGTCTGTTTTTCTTCAGTCTTTTTTTACGCTTATGCGTAGCCATCTTGTGTCTTTTTCTTTTCTTTCCGCTTGGCATAACTTTTCTATTTTAAATGGTTTGTTATTTATTTCTTGTTTTTTTCGTCTTTCTTCTTCGTTTTCTTCCTTCCGTAAGGCGCTGCATCCGAAGATGTTTTCAACTTCATCCTTCCGTGAGCTATCGTATCAGAAAGCGTTTTTGCCGGTTTCTTCCCCCTGTAAGCTACCGCCTCCAGAAATGCTTTTGCCGGTTTGAATACCGGGGCATTGTGTTCCGGTATTGTAATGGTCGTATTCTTCGAAATGTTACGAGCCTTTTTCTCTGCTCTTTTCTTCACGATGAAACTTCCAAATCCTCTTAAATAAACATTCTCTCCTTCATCTAACGATCTTTTGACGATGTCCATAAAATTAGCTACAATAAAAGAAACTTCCGTCTTCTCAATGCCCGAACTTTTCGATATCAGGCTAATCAGTTCTGCTTTAGTCATGTTAAATATTTTATTATATGAATATTACGTTCTAATTTTTTCGGACTGCAAATATACTACTTTTCTATCATAGACAAAAAAAATCTGCGCTTTTTTATTTATAAATATTGCTATATCTTTCGTACTTACCCTGAATGATGAATGGATTAGAGCGCAACACAGCTGTATTATATCAACGAAATAAATGTATTGACAGGAACAAAAAAAAGATTACAGATGTACATGAAATTTTCGACAATCCACACAGACCGATAAAAATGCGGCAAAATTTATAGGGGAAATTTTGAATATCAAAAAAATGCCGTATATTTGTCCTTGTTATTCATCATCTTTTAATATTAATATTATGTCATTGAACAAAGTTATTCTAATAGGTAATGTCGGTAAAGACCCTGATGTCCGCTATTTTGACAGCGGTAATGCGATAGCAAACTTCCCGTTGGCCACGTCGGAACGCGGCTACAAACTTGCAAACGGAACCGAAATTCCCGAACGCACCGAATGGCACAATATCGTCGCAACTCGCGACCGTGCACAATTTGCCGAAAAATACATAAAGAAAGGATCCCTTTTATATGTCGAAGGTAAAATTCGCACACGTAACTACGACGATAAAGACGGAAATAAACGTTATATCTCGGAAATATACGCCGATAGGATTGAGTTTTATTCATTAGGAAGCGGCAACCGTCGCGACGAACAACAGGAAAGCGGCAGTACAGCCGTCACATCCGCAAACAACAACGTTGCAACGGCAGAAGTTCCACCTGCAACAAATCCGGCGGACGATTTACCATTTTAAAAATTAATATAATACTTTGGAATCAGACGATTATTTCCCGGAGTTGCTGTTGCAAGCGGCCTTTTATGATCTTATAACCGATTTTGCAACAGCTTTTGGCCTTGCCTTGTTTTTACTGTTATTCATAACCTTTTTGTCTGCTGCCGAAAATGCGATTGCTTCTTTGTCGCAGGAAGATATGAGCAAGCTGGAAGAAAGCGCTTCGGCGCGGGATAAAATCATCGGATATCTGTCTGGCCACTTACGGCAGATGAGAGCCTCCTGTCGTATCGTACGGTCATTTATTCTTATTGCCGTAACAGCCTTATGCGCATACGGGATGAATATATTCGGCATTGAAGCGCCTGTGCCGGCATACTTGCTTACATTCATATGCGCCCTTGTGCTATGGACGCTTTTCTGCGGCATCTTCCCCAAGTCACTGTCTAACCACAAGTTAAGTACAGCCCGCACAATGGCGCCGTTGCTGAGGTCAGTCATAAAAATCTGCTCGCCGTTTGTACGTATGACATCCATGCCGGTGGAAAAAGCGGATAGCGACCATGCAAAAAAAACTCAGATACCGCTCGCCGACGAAGCGCCTAACAATATGTATGAAGAAAAGGAAATGCTTGAAGACATCATCCATTTCTATAATAAAAAGGCAAATGAGATAATGACTCCGCGCACAGATATCGTAGCGATAAATATCAAAAGCGATTTGAATGAAGTAATACATATGCTCATAGAGTCCGGTTATTCCCGTATTCCCGTATACGAGAAAGATGAAGACGATATAAAAGGCGTTCTTTATGTGAAAGATCTTATACCGGCGTTTAACAAGCCGGATAAATTCGAATGGCAGCCGCTAATGCGCAAACCATATTTTGTCCCCGAAACGAAAAAGATAGACGACCTTTTAGACGAATTGCGCACGCACAAGACACATATAGCCATCGTAGTCGATGAGTTCGGATGTACATCGGGCCTCGTCACAATGGAAGATATCGTGGAAGAAATCGTCGGCGATATATCGGACGAATATGACGAAGACGAACATTCGTTTATGTCTTTGCCCGACGGCAGCTATATCTTTGAAGGGAAGACGCAACTCAATGACTTCTTCCGTGAAACGGGCGTTTCACCGTCGGATTTCGGTGAACATACCGGGGAGGCGGAAACACTCACCGGCCTTCTGCTTGCAATAAAAGGGATATTGCCGGGCAGACGCGAAGTGATCGATTACAAAAACTATCGTTTTCGCATACTCGAAGCTGACGAACGCCGCGTATTGAAAATAAAATTTAGCATCATTTCCCAAAATGAAGAAGGTTAATAATGTCGTATTCCATCCCTTTGACGTCATAATCTCCAAGATGACAAGGCGAATCATTATTTTTTCTTTTCTTTTTACATGCCTGTTGCTATCGTGTAAAAAAAATTACACGCCCAAGCCTAAAGGCTACCTGCGCATAGAAATCCGGGAAGCGCAATATGTTGCTTTTGACAGGGATGAATTGCCCTATGGATTTAATATTTCGACGCAAACAGCTGTCGAAACGCCGTCGAAGGACAGTTCTTTAAACTGGCTCAATATTGACTATTACGACTTTGAAGCAAAAATATACTGTAGCTACCAGCCTATAACGCCCCAGACACTCCCGATATGCGAAAACGAATGTCGCCGGCTGATTGAACATTCCGTTAAAAACGCAGATGCGATAAACGAGAGGTTTTATGAAAACAAAGAGCGCCATATTTATGCTTCCCTGTTCCTGATTGAAGGCGAAAGCGCATCACCCATACAATTTACGCTTACGGACAGCGTCTCCAATTTTTTCCGTGGCGCACTGTATTACACATATGGCTCTAATGCCGATTCGCTCGCTCCTGTCACCGAATACATAAAAAAAGACATCGTCGAACTCATTCAATCTTTTTATTGGAAAAAATAATGCCTCTGTTAAACAAATACGAAACACCCCTGATAGGCATATGGAAGATCGCCGAATCGTGGCAGGAACTGTTAGAATTGCTAACTGATAAAAACGTTTACTATTCCGATGTAATGAAGATATCGTCCGATAAACGCAAGCAGGAATGGCTTGCCGTACGATTACTGCTGCAACATCTTTCGGGAAGCGACATATACATTGGATACCGTGGGAACGGAACGCCTTACTTGTCAGGAAGCGCCTGTAACATAAGCATTTCGCACACAAAAGGCTTTGCTGCAATCATACTAAGTAAGAACAAAAACCCCGGCATCGATATGGAATACCGCTCGGATCGCGCATGGAGACTGCATAAAAAATACATGTGCGAAAGCGAATGGAAGACAATTATGCCGACAGCCGATACCGATACCGACGCCGATACTGACGCCGACCGTGTCGTAGCAACTGCCGCCATGGGTATTACCATTAGCGCCGCCGACATCGCCACCATATGCTGGTGCGCCAAAGAAACGGCGTTTAAAGCGCTGGGGGCGGCCGACGTCGACTTCTCCGAACATTTCAACATAGAAAATTTCACCTTTTCAAAAGAAGGAGTGCTCTTCCTTAAGGAAAAACGTACGGAACAATGTCGGCGTTTCAGAATAAATTACCGGATATCCGATGAGTATATATTAACGTGGAAAGAATGATATTTTTATCGGCATGTGTGGAATGTCGAAAATTTCATGTACATTTGCAGCCAATAAGATAGCAAACGTTGATGAACGACATTGATTTTGAAGGATATTCGGGTATCTACCTTAATAACGCTACATTTTCGAACGACATCATGTTGTTTGTTGTACTTATCTTGTTGTCTACATTCGCATTAATATTCAGACTCAATTTACCCTTGTTCGGCAGAGTGATAAATAATATCCATGCGAACGAGCAACGGCAAAGCATTTTCGACACAACGCAGAGGGACAGTTTTTTATTTAATCTTTTTATGAATTTTCAGACGTTGTTCCTGAGTGGTATTTTCATCTTCCTGCTAAGCGTAAATTATAACTTCTTCACAAGGCCGGATATAACGACGACCGTCCTCGTTATATCCGGCCTGTTTGTCGTTTCGCTTACATTCTACCTGTTTAAAAGAAGCATATATGGCATTTTCGGATATATATTCCTTGAAAAGGACATCTATAAAATAACGGTTGTAAACTATCAGGCGTTATTTTGCATCTGGGGGATATCTTTATACCTCCCAATTTTATGGATCTTACTCGTCGGGGAATATTTTTATATAGCATATATAATGTTTATTATCAGCTACTTATCGTTCAGGGTTACATTTATTTACAGGTTTATTTACATATTTTTTTACAAAAATACGGGATTATTGTTTTTAAGTTTGTACCTTTGCAGCCAGGAAATTATACCATTGATATTTTTATATGAGGGTTTGATTTATATGTATAATATTATCGAAACAAATAATATATGGCAGTGATTATCAAAAAAATGTTGGTATCCCAACCTCAGCCTACATCGGGCAAATCTCCTTATTTTGACATCGCGGAAAAATATGGCGTGGAAATAGACTTTCGCCCATTTATCAAAATCGAGCCGTTGTCGGCAAAAGAGTTCAGGCAGCAAAGGGTATTCATTCTGGATTACACCTCTATTATCTTTACCGCACGGACGGCAGTAGATCACTTTTTCAGGCTATGCGAAGAATTACGCGTCACAATCCCCGAATCGATGAAATATTTTTGTATGACGGAAACGATCGCCGTTTATTTGCAGAAATATATTGTGTATCGCAAGCGTAAAGTTTTTTTCGGGCAAAACGGGAAACTGGAGGACTTAGTGAAACTTATCGTAAAACATTCGAAGGAAAAGTATCTGATTCCCGTTTCCGATGTACATAAAGGCGATCTTATGACAGGTCTTGACGTAAAGAAAATCAACTACAAGACGGCAACCATGTTTCGTACCGTAAGTAATAATTTCACCGAGAATGAAATGTTCGATTACGATATGCTTGTGTTTTTCAGTCCTTCCGGCATATCTTCCCTGCTGAAAAATTTTCCTGAGTTCAAACAGGAAGATATACGAATTGGCTGCTTCGGGCCTACAACAGCTAAAGCCGCTGTTGATGCGGGACTGCGTCTTGACATCGAAGCGCCGACCCCGGAGGCGCCTTCTATGACTGCTGCTCTTGAACAATACTTGAAAAAAGAAATGGGGGAAGGCACAAGAAATGGAAGCCTCTGAAAGGAAGTTTTTTCATAAAAACGAACGATTATATCTGAAAAAGGATATTGATAAAGTGTTCGCCGACGGACAATCATTTTTGTCATATCCCCTGCGGATAGCATATTTGTCGGATACAGGAGACGCCTCTCCGGTATCCGGCATTTCTGTATTAATAAGCGTTCCCAAAAAACGCATCCGACATTCCGTACGCCGTAATAGAATAAAACGACTTATTCGTGAAGCTTTCCGGCTAAATAAAAATGAAAGTTCGGATTTGTGCAAACAAAAAGGGACGCAACTCCATATCGCCTTTATATATATATGTAATGAAATAAAGACGTATGCCGATATAGAGAAAAGTATGCTGAAAGCGCTTAAAATCATCCGCGAAAAAGAACTTGTATGAAATGGCTGCTGACACAATTATTCCTGTTGCCGATATACTTCTATAAATATTGCATATCGCCTTTGACGCCGGCAAGTTGCAGGTATACACCGACGTGTTCCGAATATGCAATACAGTCGCTAAAAAAATACGGTCCGCTGAAAGGAGGTTGGTTGGCGATAAAACGTATCTTGCGATGCCACCCCTGGGGCGGAAGCGGATATGATCCGGTACCCTGAGTTTCATTTTACAAGCCCGCTAATAATGAAACAAAATCAAAAACAAACAGAGTTTTTTTGTATTGTTTGCCGGCTTGCGCTATCTTTGCACGACAAAAAAATACGAATACGATGAATTTTGTTGAAGAATTGAAATGGCGGGGCATGGTACATGACATGACGCCAGGAACGGAAGAACAGTTACAAAAAGAGATGACATCCGCATATGTAGGAATAGATCCTACGGCCGATTCGCTGCATATCGGACACTTAGTCAGCGTCATGATGCTGAAACATTTTCAACGCGCAGGGCATCGTCCGATCGCACTTGTCGGCGGCGCTACCGGTATGATTGGAGACCCGTCTATGAAATCGGCGGAACGCAATCTGCTCGACGAAGCTACCTTGCGCCACAACCAGAATTGCATCAGAAAGCAATTAGCCAAATTCCTTGATTTCGACTCCGACGCCCCCAATGCGGCCAAATTGGTAAACAACTACGATTGGATGAAAGATTATACGTTTCTCAATTTCATCCGTGACGTTGGAAAACACCTGACGGTAAATTACATGATGGCTAAAGATTCCGTGAAAAAACGCCTGAGCACGGAATCTAATGTAGGCATGTCATTTACGGAATTTTCATATCAACTGCTTCAGGGATACGATTTCCTGCATTTATATCAACACGAAAGATGCCGCCTTCAGATGGGCGGTTCCGACCAATGGGGCAATATCACAACCGGGACGGAACTGATACGCCGCACATTAGGGCCGGAGGCGGAAGCGTTTGCACTGGTATGTCCTCTGATAACGAAAGCTGACGGTGGGAAATTCGGCAAAACGGAATCCGGTAATGTATGGCTGGATCGTCGTTATACATCTCCCTATAAATTCTATCAATTCTGGCTGAACGTGAGCGACGAAGATGCTGCCAAATATATTAAAATATTCACGGCATTAAGCCGGGAAGAAATAGCCTCCTTAGAAAACGAACAGATCGAAGCGCCTCATCTGCGCCCGTTGCAGAAACGCTTGGCACAGGAAGTGACGACAATGGTACATTCCGAAGAAGATTATAATGCGGCGGTAGAAGCATCACTTATCCTGTTCGGAAACGCAACTTCCGATACCCTGAAAAAGATCGACGAAGATACCTTGCTGTCCGTATTCGAAGGTGTGCCGCAGTTTGAAATATCACGCGACGAATTGTCGGCGGGCATCAAAGCGATTGACTTGTGTACGGATAAAGCCGCCATTTTCCCGTCGAAATGCGAAATGCGGAAATTGACGCAAAGCGGAGGCGTAAGTATAAACAAGGAGAAACTTGCCGGACACGATACCGTAATAAATGCCGATCACCTGTTGAATGGCAAATATCTGCTCGTTCAGCGCGGGAAAAAGAATTATTTCTTACTTACGGCAAAATAGATTTTCATACGCCGCAAATAGTTTTCGAAAAAAAAGTTGCAAATGTGATATTAAACTTTTACTTTTGCACCGCTTTTTAGCAGAAAGCGCCAGATTGTCTCATGGTGTAATGGTAGCACAACAGGTTTTGGTTCTGTTTGTCCAAGTTCGAATCTTGGTGAGACAACGTCCTCCGTAAAGATTTATACACCTCCCTAAATCACAAATTTCAAATTCATTCATTAAGCGAATCGTGTAATCTAATGAATAAAAGTTTTTAATTTGTTCAATAATGATTAGGTAAATTCATTTAGTTTTGGTTATCTTTGTTCGGCTAATCAAAAAATCGTATAACCGCAATAATTGGACAATATAACAGCAATATTAGGACAAAGTTATGGGAACAAAAAAGCAAAACGAAGAATATCCGAAGTCGTGCGTCATCGCTAACCCGATATACGACACTGTATTCAAAAAACTGATGGAAAACGAGCGTATCGCCAAATTTTTCCTCGGCACGCTGTTGGGTGAGAACATCGTATCCCTGACTGTTCACCCGCAGGAGTTTACATACCGGAAAAAAACTGAAAAAGGTAAGAAGTCGTCAGATGATGACAACATTGGCTATTCTATCTACCGGATAGACTTCATGGCCACGATAGAGACGAAAGAAGGTGAGTGGAAAAAAATCCTGATAGAAGTACAGAAGTCGTGGGACGAGACAGACGTGATCCGTTTCCGCAACTACCTTGCCGAGCAGTACAGGATTGTAGACCGGATAAACGGCGAAGAGATCGTGTTGCCCATCACTACCATCTATCTATTAGGCGGACGGCTTGCCGGGATTGAAAGCCCGTGTATCAAGGTAGAGCGGCATTACAGGGATATGGTTCATGGGAATCCTATCCATGCGAAGTCTCCTTTCGTAGAGAAACTCACCCACGACAGCTATGTCATTCAGGCGGGAAGAATCGCCAACGAACGTTACGGTACAAAACTGAACGAACTGCTAAGCCTCTTCGAACAGGCGCATTTCATCAACCAGGGATCGGAAATCAGCAAGCAGTACACGTTCCTGTCGAATAATAAAGACATTCGTTTTATCGCTTCGGCGCTGAACGAGATGGTAGCCGACCCTGCGGAACGGGAAGAAATAGAAAAGGAGGCGGAAGCGTTACGAACCATTGACGCCCTTTTCGGAAAAACGCACAGGAAACAGCAGCGCATTATCGAAGAACAGGAAAAAACGATCGAAGAAAAGGACAAAGCGCTTGGAGAGCAGGCCAAAACGATTGAAGAAAAAGACAAAACGATTGAAGAGAAGGAGAAAGCGCTTGAAGAAAAAGACAAACAACTCGCAGAGTTGATGCGTCAGTTGAACGCAAAATGATTCTTATTTTTCAAACTCATATTTCCCCGACGGAACAATTTTTTCCTCGCTGCCTGTTTTTATACGGGCTACTGCGCCGAAAGGAATTTCAAAACAGTATTTTATTTTTGCATTTTCGCGTTTCCAACCGCTTTTTACTTTGCCGTAAGGCGTTTC
>JAIRMH010000209.1 GCA_031258835.1 Tannerella sp. | reverse complement strand
TTACTCAGCATCTTTGAACAGCGGTATTTTGTCAAAGAAGATTCGGTGGCAAGGAAAGAATACCCCTATCAACCCGATGATGAAGATATGACACTTATCACCGATCTGCTGTACGAAATAGGAGCAGACCCCAAAGAACAAAAACAGATAGAAGACGAAGAAGAGGCTTTGCGTATTATTAACAACGTGAAAGATCCTCTTAAAAGATCGCTCGAAGAGAAAGAGAAAACGATCGAAGAAAAGAATAAAATGATCGAAGAAAAGAATAAAACTATCGAAGAAAAGGATAAAACTATCGAAGAACAAGCGAAAAAAATTGCAGAAATGGAACGCCTTCTTCATGATAAACAAATTGACACCATAATTCCAACAGATAACACAAATCTCATATAAAAATCGATCTGAAAAATTCGCTGAGCCACTCTTGTAATTTTACTGAAATTGCCAAATTATTTAACTGCGGATTTTAGGTAGTACTTACTTAAGGAATATAAAAAAACAAATCGCACCTGTTTTTTTACCAGGAAGGTCAAGTTTTTAATTGAATAATTTCTATATTTGCAAAAATATATTGCAACGAAATATTCTTTAAATACCGATTATGTATTATGGCATGATGAAAAGCGATATGGGCATTAAACTATTTTAAAATACAATTCATGGATCTGATGATTCTGTTAATAAAACGATTAACCGTCTTATTACTCGCCCTGTCCGCCATTTGTGTTCGGGCGCAAAACGGACAAGGCGATAACCTTATCGTCACAGATACCGCCCTGCTGAATATCTATAAACAATTGATGATTTTTCCGCAAGAAAAGATTTACATACAGACGGATAAGCCGTACTACATGGCGGGCGAGACGGTTTTCTGCCGGCTGTTCCTGCTAGATGCCTGCTTTCATGCCCCATTCCCTGAGAGTCGCTACGTTTATGTGGAGTTGATAGACCAGAACGGTTCGGTGGAAGTCCGCCGGAAACTGCGCCCCGAAAATGGAATCTTGTATTACGACGCCTTCAAACTGTCCGGACACATGGCGCAGGGATATTACAAAATCAGGGCCTATACGCGGTTGATGGAAAACTGCGGCGTGGAAAACTTCTATTCCAAACCCGTATTCGTGATAGCGGAAAACAACGAGCGCCTGAAAATGGAAATGAATGTCTCGGCACCAGACGAACGCCGCACTCGTGTCGAACTGCGGTTCGTAAACGCCGGGACTGGCGCCGTCGCACCGCCGGCAGGCCTCTTTCTACAATTCAACGGGCAAAAGCAAACGACGAGTGAAAAGATGGACGACGGCGTGTATGCGTTTGAACTGCCCCTCTCCGACGAAGACAGGGAAAGAAGCCTGTATGTGGAAGCGCTTAACGAGAACGATTCGGTTGTTTTCAAGCAGTTCGACATCGTGCCCTATACAGGCGACAGCATCGAGTTGACGTTTTATCCCGAAGGCGGGTATCTGGTGGAAGGACAGCCGAATGTCGTGGCATTCAAGGCGCTGTTCAAAGACGGGCGACCGGCGAGTGTCAGGGGAAACATCGTCGCTACCGACCGCACCATCCTCACGCAATTCTCGACCGTACACGAAGGAATGGGCAGGTTCTTCCTGTTACCCGAAAAAGGCCAAACCTGTTATGCCGAATATGAATCCGGCAACATCCGGCGCCGCACGCAACTGCCCGATTTCAAAAGAAACCCGTTTGCGCTTCACTGCGTATGGAAAAACGACCAGTTGCTAATTTCCGTAAACAGAGAAAAAGACGCCTCACTGTCCAACATGTACCTGCTTGTACACTGCCGCGGAGACATGCTTTATTTCGGCCAGTGGAATGAAGACAGGACGATACTTGCACTGGAGAAGGAAGCGCTACGTACGGGCGTAAACCATCTGATACTGTTAAGCGAAGATTATCACCCCCTTAGTGAAAGGCTTGTTTTCTGCAACAAAAACGACCATATCCGACCGGAAATCAAAACCGACCGGCGCTCTTACGAAAAAAGAGAGCATGTCGTCATGGGAATTTCGCTTGACGGGGAAAGGACGCCCGCTCTTCATCCTGCGGACAGCATCTTTCGCGACTGGGACGTCGATCTTCCTGAAATCGTAGTAACGGGCAAACGCATCCGGCGGAAAAGGAAGCGTGACGGCGCTTATCACCCCAATCTGGCCGTTTCCGTAACGGCCGACAGCGAGGTTCAAACAGGCACGACGACGAATATACTGACGGAGATACTGCTTGAATCGGAACTGAAAGGCGCCGTCTCCAATCCGACCTATTATTTCGGCGACAGCCCGGAAGTCGAATCCTGCGCCGATCTGCTGATGATGACGCACGGCTGGACAAGATACGACCTGCCGAAAGCCATGCGCGGCGAATGGGCTATCCCGGCGATCGACGTTGAGACTTCGCAAACGCTTTCAGGCATGGTAAAAGGAGGAGTTATTCCGCGTGCCGCATCAAATATTGAAGTGGCAGTCCTCTCATATCAGGGAAAAGAAAAATATTATGACGTAACAAAAACAGACGAAAACGGGCTGTTCCGGTTTGAGAATTTCGAACTTCCCGACAGTTCGGAGATTGTCATTCAAGCGCTGAAGGGAAATAAGAGGAAAAAAGGACTGCTTGAAGTCGTTACGGATACCATTGCATACCCTCTTGCCGGCAATTTTGGCTTTCCACCATATTGCCTGAGCGCTTCTCAGCCCTTTATTGAACGGATAATAGCCGCGACAGACCGAGATTATGCATCCTGGGTGATCCGGTTGCCGGAAATAACAGTCAAGGCAAGAAATCCCAACAGAAAACCCAAAAAGGAAAACCTGTACCGTACCCAGCCTGACTATTTCCTGACAGCAAATGAAATAAAAGAAACCGGGATAACCGACCTCCTGACGCTCATAGCAACCTTCCCATACGTTACTGTCAAACATAGGGGCTGGAATACGTCGATAGAAACCCTTATACCCGGAAATCTTATAAACAGTAGTAGCCGGACAAAGGCGACGCTTGCCATTAACGGCGTCCTGTTTCACGACGATGTAATCCCGCCCCTTTCCACGCTCTCGCTGGTCAACGTAAACGAAATTGCCGAAATTCATCTGATCATCAGTCCGCATAAATTACCGACCGAACAAATCCGTCAGACGAATGTAGCCGAAAGTCTGATCAACGTGCCCGCCGGCCTGAACTACGTGCCAGGCGGTCTGATCCATATCATTACCAAAGACGGGAAGTTTCGCGACCGCAGGCGCCGCTTTCATTTCAAATCGCTCATACCCCTTGGCTATGCAACGCCGGCAGCATTTTATTCCCCCAAATATGACGCCGGCCAAGCGCCTGCCGACGGTGCCGACAGGCGCGCAACCGTATATTGGAAACCGGACGTTGTCGTCGCCAAAGACGCCAACGCCTCCATCGATTTTTATACCACCGATCTGCCGACAACGTATTCCGTCGTCACGGAAGGAATATGCCCGGACGGGACGCTGATTTACAGGCATGAAAAAGCGTTCGTGAAGGTAGAAAAATAGAGGAAAAATTGTGCGAAACCGTTCTCCTCTTTACATACGTTCCGGCGCTTCCATTCCGAGAAGCGACATGCCTGAACGGATTATTTTCGCCACATTCTCAGATAAAACGATCCGTAAGCGTTTCACCGCCTCATTTTCCTCATGTAATATGGAATAATCATGATAGAACTGATTATACTCGCGCACCAGTTCATATACATAATTTGCGATACATGACGGGCTATATGTCTCGCCCGCTTCTTTTACGATAGCCGGATATTCGGCCAGTAAGCGGATGATCGCTTCTTCTTTTTCCGTTACGGGAACATCCGCAGGTATGCCGCCGGATATATCGATGTTTTGTTCCGACGCTTTGCGCAATACCGAACGGATACGCGCGTACGTATACTGAATAAAAGACCCCGTATTCCCATTAAAATCAATTGATTCTTTAGGATTGAAAGTCATATTCTTACGCGGATCGACCTTGAGTATAAAATATTTCAACGAGCCAAGTCCTATGATACGTATTATATTTTCGGATTCTTCGGCCGTCAGAGCATCTAATTTCCCCAGTTCATTAGAGATATTACGGGCGGTAGCGATCATTTCGTCGACCAGATCGTCAGCATCAACGACTGTCCCTTCGCGGCTCTTCATCTTTCCCTCCGGCAATTCAACCATTCCATACGAAAAGTGGACAAGACCTTTTCCAAATTCAAAACCTAACTTATCCAGCAGAATCGAGAGCGCCTGAAAATGATAGTTCTGTTCATTTCCGACGACATATATCATTTTATTAAGCGGATAATCGTCGAAACGTAATTTTGCCGTTCCGATATCCTGTGTCATGTATACGGAAGTACCGTCGGAACGGAGAAGCAGTTTTTCATCCAGACCGTCTTTCGTCAGATCCGCCCATACAGAGCCGTCGTCGCGACGGTAAAAGACGCCTTTTCCCAACCCTTCCAGCACGGTTTTCTTGCCTTCGAGATACGTTTCCGACTCGTAGTATATTTTGTCAAAGTCAACGCCAAGACGTTTATATGTCTCGTCAAAACCGGCATAAACCCAACTGTTCATCGTTTTCCATAGCGTCCTTACCGCTTCGTCGCCAGCCTCCCAGCGGCGAAGCATATCGCGCGCTTCGGCCATAAGCGGGGATGCCGCTTCCGCCTCTTTCTCACTCAATCCTTTCGATTGCAATTCCCGCAATTCTTCTTTATAACGCTTATCGAAGAGCACATAAAAATCCCCGACAAGATGATCGCCCTTTTTTCCTGTCGATTCCGGCGTGACACCTCCACCCCATTTCTGCCATGCTAACATGGATTTGCAAATGTGTATACCGCGGTCGTTCACAATATTCGTTTTGACAACGCGATATCCGTTAGCCTTCATAATTTCAGACAAACTGTATCCGAGCAGATTATTGCGTATATGCCCTAAGTGAAGCGGCTTATTTGTGTTAGGCGACGAATATTCGATCATCACTAACGGCGCCTCTCCGCTCACTTTCCTGCAACCAAACTCCGGACTTGCATGAATCTCGTTTAGAACCTTGATCCAACAGGCGCTTCCAACCGTCAGATTAAGGAATCCCTTTATCACATTAAATCCAGCTATCAGTTCCGGATTGCTCGCCTGAAGATACACGCCAATCTCCTGCGCCGTCTGTTCCGGCGATTTTTTTGATGCGCGCAAAAAAGGAAAAACAACAAGCGTCAGATGTCCCTTAAACTCTTTCTTCGTTTTCTGCAACGAAACATGCTCTATATCAACATTATACAATTTTCTTACAGCAGTTAAAACCGCCTCCCGTAAATTCTGTTCAACACTCATACCATGAAAATTTTTGCGCAAAACTACATGAAAATTCCGCGATTTCCAAGTGCGCACGAAATGAAAAACGTTTTTTTTACAGAGGAATGGCAGCAGTTATCTATCGCTTTTAACCTGCACTTATGTAATTTTTACTTCAAACGTATGAAAATCCGGGATATTTGTTTAATTTTGCGAAAATAATAATATAAAAAAACTTTGTCATGAAAAAAAAATATTCTTTCTTGCTTATTCTAATTCCGGCGGCGCTAATTATGACTGCGTTAGTAATGCCAGCGTCGCGAAACAGATCGGAGAATAGATCGGGGAATAGTATTGCAGGCAAACAGCAGGACAGTAAAGCCGGCAAACCGGACGACAACAGCAGCATTCTCTACGGACTGACGGATGATGATTATCCGGAATCTGTTTCCGACCTTAAAATTACCGTCCATTCGGCCGACGCTTCAAGCAACCAGCAGGGCGAAGAAGCTACTAAATCCATTGACGGCAATATGAATACCCTATATCATTCTTCATGGAACGGCGCCATAATGCCGGTAACCATAAACTATCACTTCAGGGATGTCGACAGAGTGGATTATTTCATCTATTATCCGCGCACCGAAGGTACTAACGGGATTTTCACAGAAATAGAAGTCTGGGTATCGACTGCATCCCATCCGGAATTTGTCCGGACGGGGAAATACGATTTCGAGGGGAAAGGTATCCCGTCAAAAATTTATTTTCCGGAAAGTATAAAGTCGCCGAAAACTATTCGTTTCAGGGCAAACGGCATGGGCGAATACAACAAAGACTTTGTCAGTTGCGCCGAAATGATGTTCTACGCAAAAAACCAGCGCACGCCAGCGTTGTCGATATTTACCGACGAGACGTGCTCGAAGCTCCGTCCCGGCGTAAGGAAACAGGACATAGATACTCTCCGGAGCGGTTTGCTGCGCAACCTGGCAACGTCGCTACTGAACAAAACCTATCCCGAAGAATTCAGGATACAGCAATACAAGCCTTACCCCAGTCCGAGTATCGCTGCAACGAAGAATAAAACCTCCACATACAGCCTGCTCGACAATCCCACCGGAATCTGCATAACCGAAAACGATAGCGAATTAATCGTGTTCGCGGGTAAAACGGACAGAGGGGAGGCCGTCACCTTGCGGCTGATTGACTTTGAGAAGGGTTATGGCGAAGGGACGGATTTCATGCTGGACGAAGGATATAACAGATTCAAGCTGAAAAACAACAAAGGGCTGCTGTATGTCATGTACTTCACTTCCGACCCATACGCAAAACCGGTAAAAATACATATCGCAACGGGAACGGTAAACGGCTATTACGACATAAGCAAACATACGGTTGCCGATGCCGAACGGCTGTTAAACAACGCCAAAGGAAATGATTTTGACATGCTTGGCAAATACGCGCATGTTGCGTTCCCGACGGCATCGCTCAAACAGTATTGTCCCGACATGAAAAGGCTGATTCAGGTTTACGACTCCATATCATGGCTGGAGCAACGATTTATAGGACTTTACAAGTACAATCGCGCGAACGCCAACCGGATGTTTTTCCATGTTGACTATCATATGCCTGGAGGGTGGGGCGCGTATGCCACTTCGTACCGGACAGCCTACCCGCTACACAGTATGCCGGCGCTGTGCAATGCTGAAAAACTGCGTTCTACGGATATATGGGGTCCGGCGCACGAGGTGGGACACGTTAACCAGACCAGGCCGGGATTTAGATGGGGTGGTATGGTGGAAGTGTCCAATAACGTTTATTCCATGTACGTGCAACATGCTTTCGGCAACCGTTCGCGGTTGTTCGACGAAGGCGATGGGCGTTACAAAAGCCTGTATGAAAAGGGTTTTACCGAGATGCTTGCCGCACGGGCGCTTCATGCTACCTACGAAGATGTGTTCTGCAAACTGATTCCGTTCTGGCAACTTGAATTGTATTATTCGCAGGTGAAAGGGCAGGCGGATTTTTATGCCGACGTGCACGAGCAGGTGCGCCTTCGCCCCAATCCGACGACCGACGGCGAGGCTCAGTTGCAGTTCATCAAGATATGTTGCGACGTGGCAAAAGAAGATTTAACGGACTTTTTTAAAGCATGGGGGATGCTCACTCCTGTTGATTACAAGGAAGCGTATTCGGGTTATGGCGGCGGTCGACTGACGCTGACGTGTACTCCCGAACAGATTGACGAAGTGACGCGCTACGGAGGAAAATATCCGAAACCGGCAGCTGTCGTGCAGTATATCCACGACGGCTGCATAGAGGCCTTCCGGAAAGAAGCAGACTTGATAAAAGGCTCGGCGGAAGCAAGCGGGAACAGCGTAAAAATGAAAGGCTGGAAGAATGTCGCCGTTTTTGAAGTATATGACAGCGACAAACTTATACTCGTAACTCCACATGCGGAATTTGTATTGCCGGCAACAGTAGAGGCCGCCGCAACTCTCACGATATACGCCGTTTCCGTAAAAGGGAAGAAGGTAAAAGCATAGAGCAGGACTTACATTAAGCGGCGACGGGGCAAGAGGCTCTGCGCATACAGACGGCATAAAACATTTAATAATTGCATAAAAAAATGAAGACAAACAAACACATTATTTACCAGACGGTTCCCAGGTTATTCGGGAATTACAGGGAGAATCCCGTAAAAAACGGCAGCATCGAAGAAAACGGATGCGGAAAATTCAACTCATACACCCAAAAGGCGCTCGAAAGCATCCGGGAATTAGGCGTCACACACATCTGGTACACCGGTATAATCGCCCATTCTACCTGTACGGACTATACGGCATACGGGATTCCCAAAGACCATCATGCGATCGTAAAGGGGAAAGCCGGTTCTCCGTATGCGATCAAAGATTATTATGATGTAGACCCGGATCTGGCGGAAAATATCCCAAACCGAATGAACGAGTTTGAAGAACTTGTAAAACGCACGCACGACGCAGGCATGAAGGTCATCATCGATTTCGTTCCCAACCATGTTGCACGAAGCTATCGCTCCCTGATGAAACCTGCTTATCTCGACGATCTGGGGCAGCATGACCGTACGGAATTGGCATTCTCCAATATGAACAACTTCTATTATCTGCCCGGACAGGGACTGGAACTTCATTTCGGAGCACAGGAAGAAGATTTCGAATATAGCGAGTTCCCTGCCAAAGTGACGGGAAACGACTGCTTCAACGCGACGCCCGGCAAAAACGACTGGTACGAAACAATAAAACTGAATTACGGCATCGATTATATGAACGGAAAAACCGGACATTTCTCGCCGACGCCCGACACATGGAACAAAATGTTGGATATACTCCTGTTTTGGGTGAGTAAGGATATTGACGGGGTCCGTTGCGATATGGCGGAGATGACGCCTGTAGAATTCTGGGAATGGGCAATTCCACGGGTCAAAAGCCGTAAAAACATAACATTCATCGCTGAAATATACAATCCCGAACAATATGCCGCCTATATAAATACAGGCAAATTCGACTATTTGTACGACAAGGCGGGCATGTACGACACGCTACGCAGAATCATGCGCCGGGAAGCCCCTGCCACCGAGTTGACGGCCCGTTGGCAGGCCATCGAAAATATAAAAGAACATATGTTGTTTTTTATTGAAAATCATGATGAACAACGTATTGCCTCCGATTTCTTTGCCGGCAACGCACAAGCGGGGATCCCGGGATTAGCGCTTATCGCGACGTTCGACGTCAATCCCATCATGATATACAACGGCCAGGAACTCGGCGAAAAAGGCATGGATGACGAAGGCTTTAGCGGCGTCGACGGGCGAACGTCCATATTTGACTACTGGAGCATGCAAAGCATACGCGCGTGGGCTAACAATGGCCGGTTCGACGGTGGAAAACTCGGCGACGAACAACGCCGGTTAAGGGAATCATACAAAAAAATACTCTCCGCGGCAAAACGTGAAAAAGCGCTCTCCCACGGCCATTTTTACGGACTGGCATATTGTAATAAGAACAATCCTTATTTCCCGGTAGAATATATGACGGCATACCTCCGCAAGTATAAAGACGAACTGATGCTCGTCCTCATAAACTTCGATAGCAAAGCGCATCATTTTCGTGTAAACATACCGAAAAACGCCTTTGACATCTTAAACATTCCCGACAATACCGTATACAGGGCAAAAGAACTTATTTCCGGCAAAGAAACGATCTGCGCGCTTACCTATACCTGTCCGTATCAGGAATCCGCGCCGGCACATTCGGCTAAAATGCTGAAATTCAGCCTTCAACGATAGTCGTTCATAAATCCGTTCATAAATTTTTGTCTACAATATTCATGTTTTACAATATGTTTTGTACTTTTGCCGGGCAATTCTAAAGGATTCAATATCTTTAAATAATTTTGATGAGCGCACATACTCCATTTCTGGTTTTCTCGGGAACAAAAACCCGCTATCTGGCTGAAAAAATATGTAACAGCCTCCGTTGTCCGTTAGGGAAAATGAATATTCAATATTTTGCCGACGGTGAATTTTCCGTGTCATATGAAGAGTCGATCCGCGGAAGAGACGTCTTCCTCGTACAATCGACATTTCCAAACTCCGATAATCTGATGGAGCTATTACTGATGATTGATGCGGCAAAGCGCGCATCCGCACATTCGATAATAGCCGTCATCCCCTATTTCGGATGGGCGCGTCAAGATCGTAAAGATAAGCCGCGCGTATCCATAGGCGCCAAACTAATCGCCGACTTACTAAGCGTCGCCGGTATTAACCGACTTATTACCATGGACTTGCATGCCGATCAGATACAAGGATTTTTCAACGTTCCGGTAGACCACCTATATGCCTCGTCCGTATTTCTTGAATATATCAAAACGCAACTCCCGCTCAGCAACCTTATCATGGCAACGCCGGATGTAGGAGGCACAAAGCGCGCAAGCAGTTACTCCAAATATCTTGAGATACCGATGGTGATATGTCATAAAACGCGCCAGCAGGCGAATGAGGTAGCCGACATGCGTATAATCGGAGATGTTGCGGATAAAGACGTACTATTGGTCGACGACATTGTAGATACAGCAGGCACCATAACAAAAGCTGCCGATCTTATGATGGAAAATGGCGCCCGTTCCGTTCGCGCCATGGTAAGTCACGCCGTCATGTCAGACCCGGCTACAACCCGCGTCGACCGGTCAGCGCTCAAAGAGATGATCTTCACCGATTCCATTCCCTATACAAAGAAAAGCGAAAAAGTTACGGTTCTTTCCGTTGCAGAGATATTCGCCGAAGCAATAAGACGTGTCTGCAACGATGAATCGATAAGTTCGCTCTATACGATTAAATAAATAGCCGGATAAAAACAGAAATGTTTTCAAATGAAACTCTCCCTTATTTAGAAAGGGAGAGTTTCATTTTATACACTCGCAAAGCGTTTTGCTTCGACACCGGACTGTCTATTCCACAAAAAAACGTTACTGAACAAACAAACTGTTATTATCGCGTAATATATAGCAGTCTCTTTACTCATATAATCATCCCGCTACCATGGCATAAATGACGCTCTTTATCATAGACGACGGCAAACTGGCCGGGAGCGATCCCCTGAATTTTCTTATCGCTCAAAATGGAATACATATCGCCTGTACGACGGATATAGCCATGTGTAAATTCAGGGGTATGCCGTACTTTGAATGTTATCTCCTTCTCGTCGTCAAATTCTCCCCAAAGGTCTTCCGTTATAAAATGAAACCCCTGAAGACGGATTGTTTTACCATATTGCGCTTCCGGATCATAACCATTCGATACATATACAATATTCTTATTAATATCTTTTTGAATAACAAACCACGGCCCGCCACTCAACCCCAGTCCTTTCCGCTGGCCGATCGTATGAAACCAGTACCCGTTATGCCTTCCCACCGTTTTACCCGTTTCCAATTCAATAATTTCACCGGGATTTTTACCTAAATAACGTTCGATAAAATCATTGTAATCAATCTTACCCAGGAAACAAATTCCCTGGCTGTCTTTACGTTTTGCACTCGGCAGGTTCTGTTTTTCGGCTATCGTACGAACCTCGTTTTTCATTAAATAACCGATTGGAAACATCAACTTCGATATCTGAAGATTCGTTATTTGTCCTAAGAAGTCGGTTTGATCTTTAACCGGATCTTTAGCTGTCGACAACCATACGCGCCCGTCGATTGTCGTCGTGGTAGCATAGTGTCCGGTAGCTATCTTGTCAAAATCTTTTCCCCACTTATCTTCAAAACAACCAAACTTGATGTAACGGTTGCACATCATATCGGGATTCGGCGTCAGGCCGCGCTTGACGGAATCAATAGTATAGCTCACAACCTTCTCCCAATATTCTTCGTGTAAAGACACGATTTCCATCCGGCATCCATATTTTTTAGCAATGAACGCAGTAATCTCTATATCCTCCTCCGAAGGACAATCGATATACCCCCCCTTATCTTCCATACCTATACGGATATAAAATATCACCGGATCGTAGCCTGCTTCCTTCAGAAGATGCACTACAACCGAACTGTCTACTCCGCCAGATACCAATGCAGCTATTTCCATCGTTTT
>JAIRMH010000207.1 GCA_031258835.1 Tannerella sp. | reverse complement strand
TGGCGAAATAAATTAATACAAATATGAAGACATTCGTAACAGGAAACAACAATTATTGCATTTACAGGGCAGGTGCGGAATATCTGCGTTCAATCGCAGAATTTACGGTCAGGACAAACCGGAGCAACTTTCCAGACGGCTTGACATGTCACGCAGTAGCCTGTTTGAGTTCATCGCCTTTTTGCGTAACGAGATGCAGGCACCTATTCGGTACAGTAAAAGCCTTCATTCATACATTTATGAATATGTACCGAAGTTCTATCTGGGATTTGAAAAAGACCGACTGTCGTCTCCCCAATTATATAATACGTATGGAGGAGCAGATGAAGAGAAGAGATATCCTGATAATAATAATGAGCCGGATGATGTAATATTAGAGGATGATATAAACTTTAATGATTTATATTTGGATGAATATTAATTAAGACACAATAAAATAAGAGAGATATGATTTTAATAAAAGAAAAGCAGTGTTCGTCTTATGACGATTTCAAAGACGAACAAATCGGCGAATCCGAACAGTTTAATGTGGTTGGCGGAATTGAAAAAATAGACTGTTTCGCAAATATTTCCGCAAAAAACGATCTATCAGGAGATTTTGCACTTGATACAATGTTGAGTATCAGATATTCGGATGAGGAATTACGCGAATTTGAAAAAAATATTCTTACCGGAAATAATTTTTTTCACACAGTCCGTTTTTTTCGGACTATACTGTTGTACGTTTGCAACACGTTAAACAAATTATAAAATGAAAGACGATGTACTGCTTGGAAAAGTGTACTTGAATACAGAATATTAAACCAATACAAATTATTTCTTAAAAACCCGGATATATTTAAGAAGACGCCATTCAATGTCTGATAATAAACGATTTACATATAAAACTCAGAAATGCTTCACACATCATGGAAAAAAGAATTATACTGACCCTTTTGTGGTTTTCGTCATTAGTGACGAACGTTTTCCCGCAGGCAATAAAAGTAAGCGGACGGCTGTTAAATAACAAAACGGAAGCGGTCGAATTTGCCAACGTGACTCTGAAATCAACGGAGATCTTTTATGGCGGTGCTTCGGATGAATACGGGCGCTTCGTGATACAAGTTACTAGTGGAAATTATATAATACGAATCTCGGCGATAGGATATGAAACTTACGAAAAAGAAATTGCCATTGAAAAAGACATGGATCTCGGCGAAATCCGAATGGTCGAGTCTACCGTAGAAGTCGGCGAAGTAGTAGTGAAAGCGCAACGGGTTGTCAGGAAAGCCGACCGCTTTATCATAAATATTGCGAACGATCCTGCCATGGTTGGAAAAACGGGCAGCGAGGCGCTGGCGCTTTCGCCCGGCGTCTTTGTCAGAGAGCGTGACGGCGTGATCTCCATCAACGGGAAAAGCGGAACGCGGGTGATCGTCAACGAGCGTCCGTTGCGCGAGCGGGGCGCCGACCTGATGCGCTACCTGCAAACGCTGAAAGCCGAAGATATAGTCCGGATCGAAGTCCTGCCGACGTCCGGGGCGGAATATGACGCAAACAATAGCGGCGGTGCGATTAAAATAACGCTGAAACGTCAGCGCGAAGACGGAATGAACGGCAATGTTGGCGCGTCGTATGCGTTTGCGCAGGGCGAAGATGTTTCTTCTTTCGGCCCATCGCTCTCGATGAACTATAAAAACAAACGCCTCAGTCTGTACACGGGATTAAATTACGACACGAACCGTACCATCGAATATACGACCGACGAAATAAATCTGCGGACGACGAATAAGCGCATACAGAGCCATTCGGATATATCGTCGTCCAATAATACCGGTCGCATACGCGCAGGCGGAGTCTACGATTTTAATCATAACCAAAGCGTCGGACTGGAGGCTTATTACTCCCGCGACTTGCGCAAAAACAGGAGCGTCGCCGACCTGACGGAGACAATGAACGAAAACCGTACCGACATCGTAAGTCTTTATAGCGGAAAGAATACAAGGGAAAACTATTCGCTATCGGCAAACTATTTTCTGCCGGTAGATTCTTTAGGTTCGCTGTTCAAACTCCTGCTGGACTATCATCATAATGGAGTGGACAATGACCAGGACTACCATTCCGAATTTCGCGGGTTCGTATATTACGATTCC
Source organism: Tannerella sp. (assembly GCA_031258835.1). Taxonomy (GTDB): domain Bacteria; phylum Bacteroidota; class Bacteroidia; order Bacteroidales; family Tannerellaceae; genus Tannerella. The sequence continues at coordinate 3,156 of JAIRMH010000207.1, read as the reverse complement.
ATATATCGCAGTGATGTAAACACGCAAAACGACCTGTATGCGGCAAGTGCCGATTTGTCCCTCCACATAAACGACCATACGACTTTCGGAAGCGGATTAAAATATACCCGCAACAGGATGAATAGCGGGACGCTATTCGAGTATCTGATCGGGACGGCATGGTGCGAAAACCCTCCGTATTCATCCCAGAACGAATTCTCGGAAAATATAACCGGCCTCTATGTATCGTTCTCCTCGCGTGTTAAGAAGGTCAGTTACGCACTCGGATTGCGCGGCGAATATACGTATGCCCTGCCGTGGACAAACCAAACCGAGGATATTGAAAAACAACGTTACTTCAACCTGTTCCCATCAGTCAACATCATGTTGCCTTTCGGCGGAAAAGGACAACATTTCGTCGTTCTGAATTACAACCGGAAAATACGCCGTCCGACGTTCAGCCATCTCAATCCATATCGTTTACCTGTGTCAGAATATACCTATATAGAAGGAAATCCGCGTTTGCGTGCCGCTCTGTCGGATGATTATTCCGTCGCCATGGGGTTGTTCAACCGCTATTACCTGACGGTGGGCGTAACAGATACAAAAGGCGCATTCAACCGCGTCTCCGTCGTCGAACCGGATCTGCCTAATGTTGTCATCATGCGCGTAGACAACGTCGCCAGGTATACCACCTGTTATCTGGGAATAAACGCATCCCTGAAACCGTTTAAATGGTGGCAGATCAATTTGAACGTCCTGGCGCGCAAAGACGATGTCGAAATATTCGGCGAAAAGCGAACCATTGAAGGATTGCAGACAAATATAGCGCAAACGTTTTATTTGCCGAATGATTATTTTCTCGACATAAGCGCTTATTATGCAACCCCCTTTATCGATGGAAACATGAAGACCAAAACAGATCCACAGGTAAGCGCTTCTTTGCGCAAACAATTTTTCAATAAACGGCTGACCGCAACCTTTTCCGTCAACAATATCCCGAATATAGGCACCGCCAGAATATCTGTCGACGAGAAAGATTTTCGCCGATATATAAATTCCCGATACGGATTCATGGAATTTGGAGCGTCGTTGAGATATAATTTCAAGGCCGGTAAAAACGTGCGCGTCAAAAAAACGGAAACAGGCGCGGCAGAAGAAAAATTACGGTTAGAATAAAAAAAATAAACCATTATGCATGTACAAAACGACAATACCTCATCTTTTAAAACGGGAAAAAGGAAATTCCCGTTTTACCGTCAACACGACGCTATGGAAAAGTTTGATTAAGAATACTATTTATGGCTTCTCCGATATAAGCATCTACATTATATGCAGGCATCACAACGGAAACGGATGGTTTTCTTTCTCGACAAGTAAGTATATTTATCTATTGAGGTTACTCTTTTATCAAAATATTCATTCCACGTATCATCAAATTGGTTAGCGTCCTTTTTGATTTTCTTATCCCGAACTCAGGTATATACTTTCAGGAAAGGTGGAGTGACGGAATTCATACATATCCTCTTATTTTTCTTGATGACACCCATTGATCTGAAAATTTTAACCAATATAGATATATTTTTGCCGAAAGAGAAGGTATCGAGAAAGAACAGATAGCGAAAAGCGTTTATAACATAATGATATATTAAAACCCTTGCCTTACGATTATAATTCGGATTTTTCAGCCAATTAACGGCTTGCAAATATTGGTAATAGAAATGCCTGTTCCTTGAATTGGTTTCTTTCCTGTTTTCCCTGTAATGAAAAGCGATGGCCGACGGACACAGTCCTGCTTTAAACCCATGATATAATACTCTGGCATAGTAATCCACATCTTCTCCTGCATGGAAAAAAACAGGATCAAACCCTCCAACCTTTTTTATACATTCAGCAGATAAAAACCAAATGGCGGCATTAATAAAACCGGATGAATAGATTTGCCGGATCTCTCTTTTAGCAATTAAGTCGGTGATATAACTTCTGCAACCATTTGTGATGTATTTGTAAAATTTATTATCCGGCAGAGTTCCATTGCCCTGAAAATGCAATGGGCTGATAAGTCCATACTCCTGATTTTTTTCATACCCATGCAATAAACAATCCACAGTACTGGGAGTGATGGCTGCATCCTGATTGAGCAGGAGAACAAAATCAAATTGATGTGATAAGGCATAGTCAAAACCTGCATTGTTAGCTTGCCCGAAACCGATATTTCCCCGGTTCTCGATCAGGATCACTTCCGGATAGTTTCTTTTTATTATTGAGACTGTGTTATCTGCGGAATTGTTGTCAACAACAAGAACAGATAATTTTTGTGCAGACGACAGAACGGAGTTCATGCAATTGACAATCCATTTTTCTCCATTGAACGTTATGATGATAGCCAATATTCGCGGTGCGTCATTTTTCATACAGATAATTTGTTAATGATTTCTAAATTCATTACAAATGAACGACAACAGAGTCCGAAAAAAACGGACTGTGTAAAAAAAATATTCCGAATATTTTTTTTACATTCGCGCAATTCCTCATCCGAATATCTGACACTCCACATTGTATCAATTGGGGGGGGCGACAGTCGGTCTTTTTCAAATCCCAGATAGAATTTCGGGACGTATTCATAAATGTATGAATTGAGTTTTTTACAGAAGTGTTGTCCTTTGCATCAAACTACAAGTTGCTGTGACCTCAGAAATGATCCTGATATATGGATGACAGGTAGAATTTGGGAAAGGCTTCCACATCCCTGCCCGTTGCCAGATTGTACATTGCATTCACACAATAGCCGGCTGCAATCCAGGAGGCAACAGCAAGTTGCGGCGGTGACGACACGTTTTTTTCCTTTTATACGCATGGAGTATCTTTTCTAACCATTCCTGAGGAATATTCCGGAAACAGTTGTATCCCGAAACATATTCTGCCATATGTATCGTCGTCGGGGAGTTGGACATTATCATCCGTCTCAACACCACCAGTGACACAAGGCAATTCCTCTGTACGCAAGGACTCGTCGAAAAACGTTTCAAAATTTTTGGTCGATTTCATTTTTTTTCCGTTTTAAATCCGCCGAAAATGCTGCCGCCTCCTATTTTTCCATCGTTCGAGAGGATCTCTTCCAAGTCTTCCTTTCCGAACCGTCCGTTGATGCAGACCACGACCGCATCCGCATCATCT
>JAIRMH010000179.1 GCA_031258835.1 Tannerella sp. | reverse complement strand
GGAAAATAACGTCATTTACAAAAGATTCGGACATGAAAATATCCGGCACATATTGATACGCCGTCTTACATAGCATAACGTAGTATTTGTCATAAAGCGCCCGATAAGCCTTTTCATCCCCGTCTTTAAGTTGATTGATAAAATCCTTTTGTGTGTTAGTCATGACAAATATATTTTATTTGGAATATCTTTTTCTTAACATTCTTCAATAACAGGCCGTAAAGATATATAAAATTTCACAGAATCAAAAACTCAAAGAATTGTTCAAAATAATTAAATCCGAAAATCTAATCGATAAAGAACGGGCAGAACCGTACATCCGCAACTTAAGACAAAGCGCTGATATAAAATGAATTAGGGGTGACGTTTTCGGCAAAGCGGTCATTGCGGACGCTATTCTCGACGGAATCATGCATTCTTCGCGCCGTTTTGATTTATCTTACTACTCAGGTCAAAAAGCTTCGAAAATTAGCCGCATTATTTTTATTCTACAAGTCCGGCAAGATATAAACAGGCAAACTGTATTTCATCATTTAAATGCATTATAATTCTGTGGTTATCCATATCATAGCAAAAATCCAATATGGAAAATTCCGTTTCCAATGTTTGGATATAATCTCCATCAGTATTAAAAATAAGGAATTGTGTCGGAGAACTGTTTTCAGCATCGGAATATCTATTTTTGGCATCGGAATACAATGCCACGATTTTATCTTTACAAAATAGAACTTTTTCATAATAGCCGAATCTATTTGTTGTTTTGTCATTCCATTTCCTTCCATACAGGTTATACTTAAGATTTCCGTTAAGATCATAAATAGTCATCAAATCATGATAATTGTAACATTCGACATATATGCCATGTTCCGGAGATGCGGCAAAAGAGATGCGTTTTCTTGTCACCTTTGGGTGCTTGTTTAATATTGGTATTATTTCGCCGGTGTTCATATTGATTTTAGCCGTAGCATGATCGAAACCGGAATTACCGGCAGGTACGATCGTTACACCCATTAAAAGTGTGTCGTTGATAAACTGATATTTACTCGGGAATTGTTTTTCGTTCATTGTCATTTTCACTTCGGGCATATATAATGGGTTGGCAAGAACGCTATCCAGACGATAGCCGAATATTTTCTGTTTCCCATGATCGTTTACATAGAACGTGTTATCAGATTCATTTACCCCGACAAATCCAATATTGGCAATATCTCCGGGGCCTTGCCCCCTGTCTGCAACGCCGGCAATATAGCGAAAACTTTTTTTATCAAAAATATGAATGAGTTTGTCTAACGATCTGCCGTCGGCTATCAGAAGATAATCATTTATCAAATATAAGCGCGCATATTGACTAATCAAGACTTCCTGAAAATTTATCTCATTGATCTTTTCTTTTACAAAAATAATATGGTCGCTTTTGTTCCGGTATTTTTCCGTATCGGAACTCTTGCTGCAACTGCAGCATATGGCAATGATCGGGATATATAGCAGTTTTTTTATCATCTACATCATTTAAATAACAGAACTTACCTGTGGTAATATTTCATTAGCTAATGCCTCCACATTTTCTAATGAAACATCAGACAAACTCTCTTTCCACGCGTTAACATTTACATTAAATACAGCTATTGCTGCGACCACTAAAACGACCGACAAACCGAAAAAATTCTTTTTGCTCATAACTTTTCTTTTTATTTGGTTAATCACTAAATAATAAGCGCAAATTTACTCCGGCGTATTGTCAGTTGCAAAAAAAACACCTGACTATTTGTTATACATGTCTCGATTTATGTTTTTTTAACCTTGCGCATCTAAGTTTCTCCGATGAAAATGCAAACATTGCCATAGCCGCCGGTCGTTGCGTTCAGGTACGGTTTTTATATTTGTCTACCGACAGTATCCGATCGTTCGACACAGTATTAATCCAATCGCTTTCATCAGCCTGTTTATCATTTGAACTTGACAATTCTTACTATCGGATTATCATCTTCGCCAAGCGTCGCCGCAAACTTTTCGTAGTCCCCTTTCAATTGATTTTTCTTGTAAGATTCTATTATTGACGGCGACTGAATCAAGCTGGCAGTCATATTTTTTGCTATGGCGGGGGATGCATCAGGCGTCCATTTTCCCATGCCATTTTCAGCATCTAAAAACGACGCTTTACTTGTTTCGCCGGTTTCAAATTCATACATCAATACCGGAATCCGTCCGCCTCTCGAATTAAAAACCAAAGGCAACGAACCGATAAGAACAAATTTATCGGTTGTCAAAAGAGTAAACCATATCCTCTTTGGATCGGATGTATGAACCGATGGTTTGCGGGTTAATATGGGAGTTAGTTCCCTGTTTTGGGTTAACAGATACATCGTGTCGGAGGATATGTCCGCAATCATAAAATCCTGACCGTAGTGTAAATGCATGCCGGGATAAGACATAGAAACAAGCCTAAACTTATCATTCTCTTCAGGTACAGGCATACGGGTTGAATATCTTTCAGCTAAATGAATATCCAAAACGGAAACCTCACTTCCATCTTTCTTTGATATAAGACTGTAAGGATTTTTTTTAGCGCTAATGTTAGTAGGAGAATATATAATTACATCCTCATAAACAAGCAGTGTTTCATCATCAAAATTGAAAACTTTCAATTCTTTTTGAATTGTATTTATTTTCAAAGTTCGTTTGTATTCTCCGTTCAACGAATAGACCTGAATGGATTGGGAACATACAAATATTTCCTCACCTTTTTCATCAATAATTGTTCCTGCTCCAATCCAAGTATATTCCCGACTGCCTTGTCCTTTATGATTGAAATGAGAATATATTTCCCCGGTTCGATCGAAAACATATATATCACCCCGTCTGGCTTCATGTACGAGAATATATTTGTCGGAAACAGAAGAAAGCGTCGCATTGCCGCTCAATAAAACATCAGCGCTTGTCTCTAAGGGAATATATTCAATATCAGCAACATCTTGAAGTATCTGCCTTTTTTCAGGATGATTTCTTGATATGTCAATTACCGGCAAGTCGCCTGTTTTTGATTGGGGATTTATCACCTGAACTCCTGTTAAGAAAAACAATATCTGTAAAATGCCATTTTTTATCTTCATAATTTTTCATTTATACCTTTTTCTATCTGTTGACAGGTTCAACGTTGCAAACGTACATGAAATTTTTGACCGGACAGAAAGTTGGTATTTATTGTCGCGTTTGCCCATTACGTCGTGCAATTTTTTGCAAAGCTCCCAAATCGGCTGATAGCGTTTGTGTCCCAGCTGCCGTTGCAGTTCTGCTGCCGAAAACGACTTTTTGGTGCTTGTGAGCAGACGCATTGCCACATACTAATACATAAACGGCAATTTGGTGTTTTCCAGCGCCGTGCCTGCCCGTAGCGACTGGCGATAACCGCACTGGCTGCATTGGTAGCGAAGTTTGCCTTGCAACCACCAATGGTGCGTACAGCCACATTTGGGGCAAACCACTCCGACAGCGCCTCTTTGTGCCTTAAAATGCGCAATACAGGCACTTTCGTCGGGGAATTGAGAGCTAAATTGAATGATATTCATACGCTTTGTTTTTAGAATTATTAAAGTACAAATATATGGAATATCAATGACATGTACAAATTTTTTTAAGACCCTTTTCCGACTTTTTTATCCTCTATGCGATGCTTTTTCAAATGGTCGCTTTGCGGATTATCATTTAAAAGTTCCTATTGTCTGGTGAGCATTCTCCACTCGAAACGAATGGCCGGTTTTTTATCAAAGAGATAATTTCTCTCGTATTTCCTCTAAATATATTTTTGTCGCCTCCGGGTTCATTTTATTAAAAATATGCAGGAATGACATTTTCATACTTTTGTCCAACACAAAGAAGAACGGCGCTTCAACTTCTGTAACAGGCAGTTTTATGTCGCTCAACATTCGTTTTCCATAACAATTATCCCGAAGTCGCAACGGATAGTCTCCGGTAATTATAATCGTTTCGTTACACTCAAAATCAGTGAATATTTCTTTTATCAACTCTATCGCCGAATCAATGCACGGCGTACATGTATTGATTGAAAAACAGAATACCAGACGGGGGCTTAAAGCCAACTCCTTTAATGAAAATATATTTACAGAATCCTTCCCCCAAAATACTTGACTGTCATCAAAGGGGGTCTGGGAATATTTAATAGTGCGGCGATATATCTCCCGTTCGATTCGTTCGGCTTCTTTTGCGGCATTAGATTCATTTTCCAGACGCCGGTTGATTTCCTTAAGTTCGGCAATGCTTTCCGTATCCTTCTGTTTGCATCCGGTGAAAGAGGCTATAATTAACAATAATATAATGCGGTAAAATATTTTCATGATTATTTTTTGAAGTAATATTTTATGAGTAAAGGATTGTCGAACTCATTATGACGATTTTTTCGCTCAATGTTTTCATTATCCAAAATCGCATCGGGAATTATTTCATCCAATTCCATATACGGTATAGGCACTCCTTCCGGCCGGTATTGATAGCCAATGACAAAATCATCCGTCCAGTATAGAGGGAAAAAACAAGCATTTTCTGTCGTTTTCTCGAAAACAACAGCCTGTTGTTTCTTTTTGTCATGAAAAATATTTACATATTTGTTTTTTCTTACTACCTGAGTATACAGATAATCAGTATTTTCTCCGGTTATCCGGAAAAGATAGTTTACGATTTCGGAAGCATACATTTTTTTGAACAGTTCTCTTAAAATATCGCTACGTCCTTCCTTTTGATAATTGAGCGACTTGTAATCAATATTTAAGTCCCCGAAATCCCACGTGTACACTGTTACCATGTCATCAACCGGTGAAAATTTTAAAATTCTGTTATCAATGGCTCTTGTGAGATAGTTATATTTATTTTCAGGAAAGGCAGGGCTTTTTGTGAAAATATTGTCTTCTTCGGGGAATGATTCTTTAAAGATCCTGTTTTCTTTTTTAGAGTAAAACTTAAGCCTGTTTTTATAATCGTATGTCCAAAATGCGATGGTATCGGTATTGGTACATTTTATTTCGCCATAGGCTCCGGGAATGTCAGGGAGAGTATACTGCCGTAAAAACCGTCCATTCAGGTCATATTCATGAAGTTTAGCATCAACGGCAGAAATAAGCGTCAGTTTATTCCCATTCCTGTCAATATCAAAATCAGCAATATGAATATATTGATCCGGCCCCTGCCCTCGGTTGTCTATTTTAAAAAGATAATTGCCACGATTGTCAAAGACTAATATTTTGTAGGCACTGTAATCAAGAATATAGAAATTATTATTGTAATAAATCAATTTGTCAATATTTCTTATTAGCGATTCGTCAGTTGTTTCCAATGGAATAATTTCTATTTTGTGGAATATGTCGAAAACAGAGACAGGATCTCTTTTGTCTATATCCATGCTAATAACGGAACCCGTTTCCTTTCGTTTGGTTTGCTCTTTGCAACTGTACAGCGCGTACAATGTAAAAATAAATACAAGTGCGTAATGTTTCATGTGTTTATTTGTTGTTTATTTGTTGTTTATTTGTAAAATATACAAACAAACCTCTCCACCATCTCTATGAGAGTGGCTAAAAATTCTTCATTTATGTATTCTTTCTCTTTCCGCATGTTATTTGTTCTATTTTGTAATTTGTCGCAAAGATATGGATTTCATATCAACTGGCCATGGAAGGAGTACTAATTAGTAAAATATTGCAGGCAGGCGGATATGCTACCGGATGCTTTGGAAAATGTGGATTGGGTTATCAGTATTCTGAAGGCGCGCCTGAAAATCAAGGGTTCAATACTTTTTCCGGATATAAGCGCCAAGGTTTGGCGCACAATTATTACCCTTTTATCTGTGGAATAATCAGGATACGATTTAAAAGGTATACTTGTCGTAAGTTTCATTTTACGGCATTTGTAAAACCAATATTTTTCGCGTAAGTTTGCGCGAAAAAACAAAAAATATGTCTGACAAAGAAAAGGAGTTGCCGACTCCCGTACATTATATAAATATAAACGAATACGATTATCCCTTACCGGACGAACTTATTGCCAAGTTTCCGATCCGCGAGCGGGATAAATCAAAACTGTTGATATACAGGAACGGCAATGTGAGCGAGAACATTTTCAATCAGTTGCCGAATTTTCTGCCGGAGAAATCGTTACTGGTATTCAACAACACGCGCGTCATCCGGGCAAGACTGATATTCACAAAAGATACGGGGGCGCAGATAGAAGTTTTCTGCCTTGAACCGGAAACTCCACGCGATTATGCGATGAATTTTCAATCGTGTGGACAATGCTGCTGGACGTGCCTTGTCGGTAACCTCAAACGGTGGAAGGGCGGAACGCTGAAACGCACGCTAACAATTGAGAATAGGAAAATAACGTTAACTGCCGAACGTAGACAATCGTATGGCCATACGCATAGCATACTGTTCCAATGGGAGAATCCGCCGGAGACATCCGCCAACCCTCAAGACAACCTGCAAAACAACTCTCAAGACAGCCATCAAGACAGCCATCAAGACAATCAGCAAAACAACTCTCAAAACAACCGGCAAGACAGCCGACAAAACAACACGGAGGCGCCGCATCGTCCACTCTGCACTTTTGCCGAAATCCTCGATGCTGCCGGTGTATTGCCGATTCCTCCCTATCTGCACCGTGAAACGCAACCGTCCGATTTGCAAACCTACCAGACGGTTTATTCGAAAATCAAAGGCTCGGTTGCCGCACCGACAGCAGGATTACACTTCACCCCGGAGATACTGAATACGCTCGATAAAAAAGAATTCATTAGGGAAGAGGTAACGCTACATGTAGGAGCTGGAACATTCAAACCAGTACAGACAACCACCTTGGGCGAACACGAGATGCATACCGAATTTATCTCGGTAAACCGCCGAACCATCATTCATTTGCTCAATCATATCGGCCGGATAACCGCTGTCGGAACAACGTCGGTACGGACGCTCGAAAGCCTGTTTTACGCAGGCGTCATACTCGAAGGCTGTCCCGATGCAACGCCGGAAATGCTCGCCGTAAAACAATGGGCGCCGTACCGGAACAGCATCCCGCAAATATCGACGGAAGACGCTTTAAAAAACATTGTCCGTTATCTTGATAAAAACCATCTCGAAAAATTTATTTCTTTCACGCAAATAATGATCGCACCCGGCTATAAATTTCATGTCGTAAACAATATAATCACCAATTTCCACCAGCCCAAAAGCACCCTTCTACTGCTTGTTTCCGCGTTTGTAAAAGGCGACTGGAAAAAGATTTACGACTATGCACTGAAGCATGATTTCAGATTTTTAAGCTATGGCGACAGTTCTCTGCTGATGGGTGGGTAACGTTTCATTTTGGAGACAGTTCTTTGCAGATGGGAGAATAATTTTATAGACGCTACCTCATGATCTCGTCTATTGTTTGTTTTAGTTCCACACCGTTTGCCGTTTTGAGTTTTATAATTCCGTTTTTATCCATAAGGAAACATTTCGGCAAAGAACTCACATTGTATTTTTCAAATAGATGAATCGCTTGTCCGGCAGAATCCGTCACGAGATTCCATTGGATTGTATCCTGCTGTAACATCTCGCGTACATCATCCAATTCGTCGTCAAGACTGACAAGAAGAATCCCCAGCGAATCTTTCGGGTATTCCGTCGATATCTCATCCAGCATCATCACTTCGGTCTGACACATGTCACACCATAAGGCGGTAAATGCAAGTATAAAATATTTGTTGAGGAATGAATCCGGCGTAACTGTTTGTCCGTATATGTTCGTCACTTTGAAATCGGGAGCTTTAGCGCCGGCCATAGTACTTTTTGCCTTGGCAATCTGCGAGCGCAGTTTTTTTACAATGTAATAATCATTTAATTCGGGCGATAACAAATTAAGCAGATATTCGGTTTGTTCCATTTCGTCCGGATTCGTAAAATATTCGTCAATCAGAATTGCCGAAGCTTTTTCGTTTGGGTTCCGGGATATAAAATCCTGCGCGCTCCTTTTTAATTCAAGATTGATATTTGCCAGTTGGGAGACGCTTTCACTGTTTGACAGCGGGTTTTCCTCCCAACTGCCGGAAATATCGGACTGTTCTTTAAGAATTGTTCCCACATTCTTTTTAAATTCCGTCAATTTGTTATTGATCTGCCCGCCGTTTATCCGTATTAACGCAGGATATTTTGCATCGCCTTTCACCTGAACAGTTTTTCCTGTTTCAGGATAAACGGTAAACCATTGTTCACGGTTGTTATAGTAAAAAGTTATGGCTTGCAGATTATCTTCCTGTCCGTGTGAAACGACAAAATTGCCTTTTTCGTCATATGTAAGGGAGTCTATCGCATTTCCTTCCGGCGATTCATATACAACATATAAGGTAGTATTATTCAGATTTGATAACCTGCCTTTTATCTTGTATATTTTGCTGTTATTGCAAGCAAAAATAAGTATTAATACGCTTAGTATATAAACAATCCGTTTCAAAACAATAATATCTTATATGAATCACGGGGTAAAGGTAATACATATTTTCAGGGAAGCAAAATAATGACAATGAATTTTTAATTTTTGTATAAAAAAAGGCGTAATTCTTATTAGGAACTACGCCTTTGTATTATCCGATGTTAAACAGTCACAATTCAGGACCTGCAACAACTAAAGCCTTACCGGCCTCGGCTCCTGTAAATTTCTCAAAGTTCTTGATAAAGCGTCCTGCAAGATCTTTCGCCTTTTCTTCCCATTGAACGGCATCGCTATAAGTATCGCGAGGATCGAGGATTTTCGGGTCAACGCCCGGAAGTTCTGTGGGTACGACAAAATTGAAATAAGGAATATTTTTTGTAGGAGCTTTGTCGATAGAACCGTCAAGAATAGCATCAATAATGCCGCGCGTATCTTTGATAGAGATGCGTTTGCCGGTTCCGTTCCAGCCGGTGTTAACAAGATATGCTTTCGCGCCTGATTTCTGCATTTTCTTAACTAACTCTTCACCGTATTTTGTTGGGTGCAATGACAGGAAGGCGGCGCCGAAGCAAGCTGAGAAAGTAGGGGTAGGCTCGGTGATACCGCGTTCTGTTCCTGCTAATTTTGCCGTAAATCCCGAAAGGAAATAATATTGCGTCTGTTCCGCATCAAGGATAGAAACGGGCGGCAATACGCCAAATGCGTCAGCTGAAAGGAAAATCACTTTTTCGGCAGGCCCCGCTTTAGATACCGGCTTAACGATGTTCTTAATATGGTTGATAGGATAAGAAACACGTGTGTTTTCCGTCACTGACTTATCGGCGAAATCAATTTTACCGTCGGCGTCAACGGTAACATTTTCCAGCAATGCGTCGCGTTTGATAGCGTTAAAGATATCCGGTTCGCTTTCTTTATCCAAGTTGATAACTTTAGCATAGCATCCGCCTTCGAAGTTGAATACGCCTTCATCGTCCCATCCGTGTTCGTCATCTCCAATCAATAAACGCTTCGGATCTGTTGAGAGCGTCGTTTTACCCGTTCCCGACAAACCGAAGAAAATGGCTGTGTTTTTGCCTTCCATATCCGTGTTTGCGGAGCAGTGCATAGAGGCCATACCTTTCAGGGGCAACAAGTAGTTCATATAAGAGAACATGCCCTTCTTCATTTCACCTCCATACCACGTATTAAGAATAATCTGAATTTTTTCGGTCAGGTTGAACACCACCGCCGTTTCCGAGTTTAATCCCAATTCTTTGTAGTTCTCAACTTTTGCTTTCGACGCGTTCATAATGACGAAATCAGGCGTACCGAAAGCGGCTAACTCCTCTTCCGTAGGACGAATAAACATGTTTGCCACAAAATGAGCCTGCCATGCTACTTCCATGATGAAACGAAGTTTCAGCCGGGAATTTTCGTTTGCTCCGCAGAAAGCGTCGACAACGAATAAGCGTTTTTCCGAAAGTTGTTTTGTAGCCAAATCTTTTAAAGCCGTCCAACATTTAGCGTCAACCGGTTTATTATCGTTTTTATACGCATCTGAAGTCCACCATACGGTATCTTTGCTTGTTTCGTCCATCACAAAGAATTTGTCTTTAGGAGAACGTCCCGTATAAACGCCTGTCATTACATTTACTGCGCCAAGTTCCGTCACCTGACCTTTTTCAAAACCCTCCAAACCTGTTTTTGTTTCCTCCCGAAATAATTGCTCGTAAGACGGATTGTGTACAATTTCCGTTACACCGTTAATTCCATACTTGCTTAAATCTAAATTTGCCATGTTCAAAAATTTAATTAGTTGATATTGTTAATTTAATAGCTCTTCTTTGTCCTTTTTACCTGCTTTTTACCTGTTTTTTGAAAAAGTTCCTTGTTATTCAGGCTACAAAAGTACTATAAATTTCTGAACTCAGAGCGTAATTAAAGAAATTTTTCATTATTTGCCCGGATTTGTTTGTGTGTTTACCGGTTTTGCCTCTGTTATACGAAATTAAATACGGAAAAATTTCTTTATTTGAAAATCCGGTTGTACTTTTGCGCGGATTTTAAGGACTCGAATAGAGGTTTTAAATTAAAAGTAAACGTTTAATTAAATAGAAGAATTATGTCAAAAGTAACTGTTATCGGCGCGGGAAACGTAGGTGCGACCTGTGCGGACGTTCTTGCCAAACGTAATGTGGCATCCGACATTGTACTTATCGATATCAAAGAAGGTTATTCCGAAGGGAAAGCGACGGATATCATGCAGACGGCGACGTTGGTAGGTATTAATGTACGTGTTACGGGTGTAACGAATGATTATACTGCAACTGCAGGTTCGGATGTTATTGTAATAACGTCAGGCTTACCCCGTAAACCCGGTATGACCCGCGAAGAATTAATTGGGGTGAATGCCGGTATTGTAAAATCGGTCGTTGAAAGCGCACTGAAACATTCGCCGGATGCCATCCTTATTATTGTCAGCAATCCGATGGATCCTATGTGTTATCTGACTGCGAAAATTTCAGGATTACCACGAAACAAAGTGGTCGGATTAGGAGGCGCACTTGACAGTGCGCGTTTCAAATATTATCTGAGCCTGGCGCTTCATGCGAATCCTAACGATATCGAAGCGACGGTTATCGGCGGGCATGGCGATACGACAATGGTACCGCTTACGTCGTTAGCTACATATAAAGGCGTTCCGGTAACGCAACTTCTTCCGAAAGAAAAATTAGACGAAGTAGCTGCTGCGACAAAAGTCGGCGGAGCGACACTTACGGGTCTTCTCGGCACATCTGCATGGTATGCTCCGGGCGCGGCCGCAGCATATATGGCGGAATCTATCATTAAAGACGAGAAACGTGTTGTTTCATGCGGCGTACTCGTCGAAGGAGAATACGGGGAAAACGATCTTGTTACAGGCGTACCTGTCGTACTTGGCAAGGATGGCTGTGAAAAAATTCTTGATTTCCCGATTAGCGACGACGAAAAAGCCGCCTTCAAAGTATCGGCCGATGCAACCCGCAAGGTAAATCAAATACTTATAGACAGCGGATTGGTAAAATAAACGCTTTCATTAACCGATAGAAAAAACAGGATCATTCTGCAATACCGGAATATCCTGTTTTTTTTACGAACGAGATGTTTGCCGGTCGCTTCGCCGAATACGCAAACAGATATCAACAGGGTAATGACAAAGCCGATGTAATAGTGACAAATATGCCACTGACAAAATGTCCGCCGGAAATGTTAAAATGAATAGCAGTGAGTTCCCGTATAGTTAAGTTGGCTTAATCCCTGCTCTACTTGGTTAAAAGTATCAAAAAAACGAGGGTGACAAGAAATAATCGCACTTTTTTTGAGTTAGATTTGCGAAAGAAAAATGTTAAATTTAAGAATTCATTTAAACAATAAGAGCTATGGAAAAATTTGGAAAGAATCTATTAAATGCTGTATTAATCATATTAATCAGCGGAGGAGTGGCTGCAGGAGTAACGGCTCACATTATGAAAAATAAGAATGCCGGTCAGGTCGAATATTCCGGAAGTGCAAACAGTACATTTAAGCAACCTGTTCATCTGACAACGTATAACAGTGTTGCGGCGGAAAATACGGATTTTACTTATGCAGCCGAAAAAACCATACATGCGGTTGTGCACATAAAAGTAATGTCTACCGTTTCTTTAGGCAGACAATATATGGACCCGTTTGAATTTTTCTTCGGATTCGGAGATAACCGTCCCAGACAGCAACTGCGTACGGGATCAGGTTCGGGCGTTATCATCTCTACCGACGGTTATATCATTACGAATAATCATGTGATAGACAATGCCGACAGCATCAGCGTCACACTTAACGACAAGCGGATGTTCAAAGCGAAAGTGATAGGTTCCGACCCAAGTACGGATATCGCCTTAATAAAGATTGATGCAGACGACCTGCAGCCGATAACGTTCGGCGATTCCGAACAGCTAAAAATAGGAGAATGGGTATTGGCAGTAGGCAACCCGTTTGACCTGACATCTACCGTAACAGCCGGAATCGTAAGCGCTAAAGGACGTTCCATCATAGCCGGCGAAAGCGACAAGGACAAAATCATGTCATTTATTCAGACTGATGCGGCCGTTAATATGGGAAACAGCGGCGGAGCGCTTGTGAACACTAAAGGCGAACTCATTGGCATTAACACACTTATTTATTCACAAACGGGGCTTTATACAGGATACTCTTTTGCCGTTCCGATAAGCATTGCAGGTAAAGTTGTCAGCGACTTAAAGAAGTATGGAACCGTTCAACGCGCGATGCTGGGCGTCTCTATCGCCGATCCGGAACTTATCAAACAGGGTGAAGACCCGAAGATTAAGGAACTAAAAGGCGCTTATGTGAAAGATTTTGCGATGCGCAGTTCGGCTAAAGAAGCTGGAATAGAAATCGGCGACGTCATCACTACCGTTAACGGCAATCGAGTGACATCATGGAATAATCTGCAGGAACAGATCATGAAATATCAGCCGGGCGACAAAGTAAAAGTTAAAGTAGACCGCTACGGAACAGAAAAAGAATTTACCGTAGAGTTGAAGAATCTACAAGGTAACACCGAAATTATTAAAGGCAACAATAGCGCCGAGACGCTCGGAGCTGCGTTTAAAGTCCTTAGCGATAAGGATAAACGTGAATACGGCGTAAACTACGGAATTGAAGTGTACGATATCTCAAAAGGAAAAATCAGAGACTGCGGAATCCGCAAAGGGTTTATTATTATGATTGTTAATGATCAGAAAATACAAACACCTGAAGACTTCTATAGTATCGTAGATAAAATACTGAAAGGAAGCACCGACGAAAAAGGCCTTCTTATCAAAGGATTTTATCCTCATTCAGGGGCAACAAGGCATTATGCAATTGATTTAATCGATTAATGATGCTTAATTTAACTTAAAAATCAGGGAGTGCAATAGTACATTCCGGAAAAATGTACTATATTTGCACTCCATTTATAACAAGGGCGAATTCTAATGAGACAGTTAAAAATAACAAAATCAATAACGAATCGTGAAAGTGCTTCTTTAGACAAGTATCTTCAAGAAATAGGTCGCGAGGATTTAATAACGGTAGAAGAAGAAGTTGAATTGGCGCAAGCCATAAGAAAAGGCGATCGCAGAGCATTGGAGAAATTGACCAGAGCCAATCTCAGATTCGTTGTGTCAGTAGCAAAACAGTATCAGAATCAGGGACTAAGCCTTCCTGATCTTATTAACGAAGGTAATTTGGGCTTAATAAAAGCGGCGGAGAAATTTGACGAGACAAGAGGCTTCAAATTCATCTCCTATGCTGTATGGTGGATCCGTCAATCTATACTTCAGGCTTTAGCCGAACAATCACGGATCGTACGTTTACCGTTGAATCAGGTAGGTTCGTTAAACAAAATAAGCAAAGCGTTTTCCCGGTTTGAGCAGGAAAACGAACGTAAACCTTCACCCGAAGAACTGGCTGTGGAACTTGACATTCCGGTAGATAAAATTTCCGACACGCTGAAAGTTTCAGGTCGTCACATCTCTGTTGACGCTCCTTTCGTTGAAGGCGAAGACAACAGCCTGCTGGACGTTCTGGTAAATGACGACGCACCAATCGCCGACGGTGAATTGATGAACGAATCGCTGGCAAAAGAAATTAACCGCGCACTCTCTACTTTGACAGAAAGGGAATGTGAAATCATAAAAATGTTTTTCGGTATAGGTTGTCAAGAAGTTACGCTGGAAGAAATCGGCGACAAATTCGGCCTTACCCGCGAGCGTGTACGCCAGATAAAAGAAAAAGCGATACGACGTCTGCGTCAAGGATCGAGAAGTAAACTGTTGAAAGCTTACTTAGGATAAACATTAGATGTGTTTCAGTATTTTACCCAACGGGCTATCTCTTTAAAATCGGGTTTTTTACCATACATTAAAATGCCCACACGATAAATCTTAGCAGATAACCATACAAAAAATATGTCCGAGGCAAACAACAACACAAGCGAAGTTAATATCTGCCAGAAAGGTATCTCGTAAGGGATACGCACCATCATCACGACCGGCGAGGTAAACGGAATTAACGAACACCAAAATGCAAGCGGGCCATCCGGATTGTTTATGCTATACATACCGGTATAAACGGCAAATATAAGAAGAACCATCAGAGGCGTCATAAACTGTTGCGAATCTTCCGGACTGTCTACCACAGAACCAACAGCGGCGAACAGCGATGCATAAGAAATATACCCGCCTGTAAAAAACAAAACAAAGTATATGATGATCTCGATGAAGTTGAAAGAGCTAAGTTTTGACAATATCCCTGCCGAAGACGACATTTCAGTCATACCGTATTGCATGCCCGACGGTATGACCGACATGTCATGACCACCACCGGCGCCCATAAACATACCCCCAAGGCCAACCAGGATCATTGTCAGTATACACCAGATAAAGACCTGCGTAATACCGACCAGTCCGATACCTGTTATTTTACCCATCATAAGGTCGAAAGGACGTACGGAAGAAACGATCACTTCGACAATGCGATTTGTCTTCTCTTCCATCACACTCTGCATTACCATAGCGCCGTACATCATTATAAACATATAGATAATGAACGTAAATACCATGCCGATGATACTGCTTATCCCCGACGACGATTCACTCTCCGTTCCGTCTTTACCCCATTTAATCGTCTGAACATCGATATGTATGCTGCTCTTCTCAATGATTTCATCAATATTAGGGATATTAAATGACGCACGTTTTTCTTTTTCAAGATGTTGTCTTAGTACGCGATTCACTTCGCGTTTCAAATCCTGAGGAATCTGTTTCTCCGAATAAAGCGTAACGGCGTTCGGATTTTCAAGCAAATCGTCTGTTATCTCAAGAAACGCAAAAATATCAGGACGACTATTTTTTGATTCCTCTACCGCCATATGACCGGCATCCCCAACAAACCGGAACATGTCCGTATCCTCGAATAACGATGCGTATTTACCGGTACGATCCATGATAGCCACTTCGTATATATCACCGCTTTTTATCGAAGAGAGCCATAAAGGTACAAACATCAGAGCGGCAAACAAGAGTGGGGCTAACAGTGTTATAAATATAAACGACTTTTTATTTACTCTGCGTAAATATTCTCTTTTTGTAACGATTACTATTTTTTTCATAACGATATCATTTTGAAATTAGTGATTAGTGATTAGTGATTAGTGATTACTGCTTTCAGAAACACCTCATTCATGGAAGGCAATTCTTCGGCAAATGAGATAATTTCATGCTTTTGTGTCAATATATTCAGCAATGCGGAATTACTCAGTTCCGTCTCCTTACGGATACGCACATTGAGCGTATTGTCCGCCCCCTTCGTTTCGGAAAGGACGGTAAACGTAGCGGGCGAAGGTTCAAATATGTCATTTTTTACACATACACTAAATGTATTTGATTTAAAGCGGTTACGGATTTCCGCTACGCGACCTGACAGGACGACCTCCGATTTGTTTATCAATGCAATATCATCGCATATTTCTTCTACCGACGTCATATTATGGGTGGAAAAAATAATCGTGCGACCGACATTCTTTAATTCAATAATCTCTTTTTTAAGCTGTTCCGTATTAACAGGATCGAAGCCGCTGAAAGGTTCATCAAAAATCAACAATTCTGGCTCGTGTATCACCGTCACTATAAATTGAACTTTCTGTTGCATACCTTTCGACAGCTCTTCGAGTTTCTTATTCCGCCATTCCACAATACCGAACTTTTCAAACCACACCATTAAACGGCGTTTCGCCTCGGTAGCCGTAAGACCTTTTAACCGAGCAAGATATATCGCCTGTTCACCGACTTTCATTTTCTTATACAATCCGCGTTCTTCCGGCAAATAACCGATCCGATAAATATCCGACGATCGGTAAGGACGGCCATCTATAAAGACCTCTCCGCTGTCGGGCGCGATTATACGGTTGATGATACGGATCAGCGTCGTTTTTCCCGCTCCGTTAGGGCCTAACAAACCGAAAATCTTCCCTTTCGGAACACAAATACTGACATTATTCAATGCACAATGATCGGCATATTGTTTTACCACGTCTTTAGTCTCTAAAAAATCCATATTTATATGTTTTAAGTTTCATTCCCCGATACCGGTTACTATTCTATCTCCCAGCGCCTTACTTAATTTAATTTTTGTACGGTCCAGCTCCATGCGTTTTTTCAAAAGCGTCATTACTTTTTCTTCGTCAGACCGAAATTCCCTCATTTGCTTGTTGACATCGTCGATTTTATGTTTTATGTAAGCATTTTTCAATGTAAATATATCATGCACGACCCAACGTTCCAATTGATCGCGCTCTTTTTCCCTTTTCCTGGCCTCATTTTCCGCTTCCTGCCGTTCGTCGGAAAGAGTCGTCTGTTTCAGCGCCACATCTTCAGGATTGTAAAAATATTTGCTCAGCGAGTATTTACTGCTTATCATATCTGTGGCTAATTTACTGATTTCGAGATCGGAATGAGTAAGGAAATAATGAGATGCGGTAAAACCCTCATTTTCGCTCTGAACGATCGCTTCTTCCAATATTCGTTTGTATATCGGCGTCTGAATCTCTATTTCATCTTTTTGCAATTCCGATTGTATATATTCAGCAACACTCACAAGGCGTTCAATATCGCCATTCTCATCACTCTTTTTATCTACAAAAAGAATCCGTTCGCCATAACGTATTACATAACGTAACAATATTGATTCGTATTTCTTGAATGGGGAATATTTATAATCCCTGTTATTAACCGGGGTTTCTGTTTTCCCGGTAATGTCGCCGGTTGCCGCTCCGCCTTCTTTTGTTTCCGTGGTAACATCCGGCGGATAATCATTCGGCGTCAACGTCGCGAGTTCGCCATCCCATATCATTTGATCGGATGCTGTTCGGGCAGAAGCGGGTGGAAACGGAGTTGTCCGAACGTCGGATGTGGACTGAGCGGGAATCATCGAAGGCGAATCCGGTTGAGCAAATGTCGTTTGAGCAGATGCGGACAGGTTAGAATCCGACAGCGCTGATAACGCCGGAGGCGAAGTCCTTTGACCCGGCATCTTTTGGACGGAGCGGCTTCGTCTGCCCCTTATTTTCATAACCTCATCCATCAAGAGTTGTTCCCTCCCATCAAAAAGATGGCTACATTCCTTAATATAGACCGAACGGGTTATATTATCAGGAATAACAGCGATGGTCTCCATCATCTCTTTTATAAGATTTATCCGCTTGACAGGATCATCATCGGCTTCTTTCAACAACAAACCTGCTTTAAACCGTATAAAATCAACTTCATGTTCATTTATATACAATGTAAAATCGAATGAATTGTGCGAACGAGCGAAAGAATCCGGATCTTCTCCTTCGGGAAGAAGAACGACTTTTACGTTCATCCCTTCCGCAAGCAACATATCTATACCCCGTATGGCCGCTTTTATGCCGGCGGCATCGCCATCGTAAAGCACTGTTATATTATTCGTAAAACGATGAATAAGACGTATCTGTCCATCCGTAAGCGATGTTCCCGATGAGGCGACAACATTTTCAATTCCGGTCTGATGCATGGAGATAACGTCGGTATAACCTTCTACGAGGTAGCATTTATCCGCTCTGACAATCGCTTGTCTGGCAAAATAAATGCCATATAATTCGTTACTTTTATGGTAAATCTCACTTTCCGGCGAATTTATATATTTCGCGACCTTATCTTTTTTTCCTAATATACGTCCTCCAAAAGCGATCACTTTCCCGCTCAAGGTATGTACCGGAAAAATAACGCGTCCATGAAAACGATCTGCAATCGCGCCATCATCACGTTTATAGACAAGACCCGTTTTCAGCAGGTATATCTCATTAAAGCCGTGCTCCGTCGCATTTGCGTATAGATCATCCCGTTTGTTGAGGCTGTATCCCAATTGAAATTTACGTACGATATCATCACGGAATCCCCGCTCCGTAAAATATGACATGGCAATCCTTCGTCCCTCTTCATGTTCGTATAAACGTGAAGCGAAAAATTTCTGCGCCCAGTTGTTGATAATCACCATACTCTCCCGGTCGCTCTGCATATGTTTTTCTTCGTCCGTAAGTTCCCGTTCCCGAATCTCGATATTATATTTCTTCGCCAGATAACGCAAAGCCTCGTAATAAGAAATCTGCTCGTGCTTCATGATGAACTGCACAGACGTACCGCCTTCTCCACAAGCAAAACATTTGCAAATATTTTTCGATGGAGAGACATGAAATGAAGGCGTATTATCCGAATGAAAAGGACATAAACCCACATAATTTGCACCTCTCTTCCGGAGAGTAACAAAATCCGATACGACATCAACAATCTGTGCCGCATTATATATTCTATCCGCTGTATACTTATCTATCATTGTCCGATACAAATAACGAGACAAAAATAATACATTATTTGCCAAGTTTATTTATAAACGGCACAATAGTTTTAAACAATTTATTTTGTATTACCCGAAGCATACATTATCTTTGTCTTCAAATTCACATACAAAACAAATGTATAAAACCGTACGTATATATATTATTTCTGCGATTATCGCTCTTATTTCCGGTTCATTTTGTCATGCCCGGCAACTGGAGGATAGCTTATTGCTGAATATGATGCCGGACATACCGAAAGAAATAACCGAGCCATCGCAACGCGCCACCTATCTCGTCATGCACTATTGGGATAAATATGATTTTGGCGACACATCTTTCCTGATGACAGACAAACTGTTAGAGCGCAGTTTTGTCGATTATGCAGACTTACTGTCTTTCGTATCCGGCGATACGATGGCCAAGTCTGTCAGTTCGCTGATGAAAAAGGCGGAAAGTCAACGGGAAACATTTCTTTTTATATCAAAGCTAAGCGAACAGTACCTTTACAACTACGATTCGCCGATATGCGACGAAGAAAAATTGATTCTGTTCCTACAGCAGGAGCTAAAATCGCCGGTGCTTAACGACGCTGAAAAAATACGTCCGCAATTCCTCCTCCGGAGTGTCATGCAAAACCGGATCGGACAGACGGCAAATGACTTTACTTACACACTGGCGGATGATAAAACCGGTACGCTGCACGCCCTCGATACCGATTACATCCTGCTTTATTTTAACGATCCCGAATGTGAAGATTGCCTCCTGCTAACGAGGAGGCTTATTGTATCGCCGATAATAAACGATTTTATTAAACAGGGAAGACTCAAGATACTTGCCGTTTATACAAATGATGATGTGGAAGCATGGAAAAAACACGCATCCGCCGTCTTAAATTCCTGGATTTATTCACGCGATGCGGAACAACGGATAAACATGGAAGGAATCTATAATATTAAGCGATTCCCTACAATATATCTTTTAGACAAAGATAAAAAAGTCCTTTTAAAAGATACAACTTTTGAAATGCTTGAGAATTATTTCCGTAAGCAATAGTAACTACAGATAATACTTTTATGGAAAAGAAGAAGATAAAATTAAACGTACAGGGGCTTACGAATAGCCAGGTACAATCAGGAGCCTACGCTTTGGTTCTGGCTGAAGACGGATTGAGGCGTTTGCCGATTATTGTCGGAATGTTCGAAGCGCAATCCATCGCTATCGCCATCGAGAAGCTAAATCCCCCACGCCCGCTCACGCACGATTTGTTTATTGAATATATTAAATTAACAGGATTTCGCATGAAAGAAGTTTTCATCCACAGCTTCAGGGATGGTATATTTTATTCGGAAATAGTATTGACCGACAATACGCGTGAAATTTGTTTAGACTCGCGCACTTCCGACGCAATTGCTATCGCATTGCGGTGTGATTGCGACATATATACAACAGAATCTATCATGCATAAATGCGGTATCGTTTTAGAGGAATGTAATTACGTCGAGAAAAACGAACTGGAAGCACTACCCGAAGAATTTACGATAGATGATTTACAAGATATTCCCAAACTAAAAAGAAAACTACGCATACTGAAAAAGAAAGAACTCAAAGAACGGATGGAAAAAGCCGTGTCGGAAGAAAATTATGAATTTGCAAAAATATATAAAGACGAATTATTACGCAGGGAAAAAGAGAGTAAAAAAGATTGACTTCAAAAAAATGGAACATCTATTTTATGCACCGGACATTGTGTTGAACCCGGAATTGCCGGAAGAAGAATCGCAACATTGCGCTCGCGCGCTAAGACTTAAAAACGGAGACGCCATAACCGTCACCGACGGCAAAGGCTTTCTTTATAAAGCAATCTTAACGGAAACACACCCTAAGCATTGCCGGATCGACATCACAGAAAAACTGAAACCGCAACCTTTATGGAACGTTGATATTCATATTGCAATATCTCCTACAAAAAATATGGATAGAATGGAATGGCTCGTTGAGAAAACAACCGAAATAGGGATAAACAGAATAACGTGCCTGCGTTGTCGCTATTCCGAACGGCGCGAGATAAAACTGCAAAGGTTGAACAAAATTGCCGTTAGCGCCATGAAACAATCGCAGAAAACCACGTTCCCGGAAATAAACGGGATCGTCGATTTTCGAGAGTTTATAGCACTTAGCACAGGTGATTACAAAATGATTGGGTATTGCTCTGAAGGGCAAAAAAATCTTATCAAAGATATCTACACCCCAGCTAAAAACGTTGTTATACTGATAGGGCCGGAAGGAGATTTCAGCCCCGAAGAAATAAATGCAGCCATAGCTGCTGGTTTTTCACCGGTAT
Source organism: Tannerella sp. (assembly GCA_031258835.1). GTDB lineage: Bacteria > Bacteroidota > Bacteroidia > Bacteroidales > Tannerellaceae > Tannerella. Next base: position 35,979 of record JAIRMH010000179.1, on the reverse strand, counting down.
CTTTAGGAAAAAGCCGCCTGCGTACGGAAACAGCCGCATTGGTAGCATGTCATACCATCCATGTCTTAAACATGTAACAAATCATTCACTATTTATCGCTCAATTATGAAATACTTAATAAAATATATATTCCTCTTTGTATTAATATCAGACATTACGCCATGCCTGTCGCAAAACGACAATCACTCCTTCGGATCAACGGAGTTCGATATTGAGACATTCGGTTCGACGGCAACAGGCAAGTATACTCCTTTCTGGATTGTCGGAAATCGCTACGGAACGGCCCCTTTGGATGCCGGCAACAGCTATTTGCGTGTGGGAACATTCCATAATCAGTCGCTACGGAAAAACGTACGTATAGGCGTCGGCGTGGACATCATCGCGAGTACGCCGCGTTACCGTAATGTTTATATCCAGCAACTATATGCAGAGATAGGATACAAATGGCTCATGCTGACAATCGGCAGTAAAGAAAATTACACCTCCCTGTGGGACAAAAATTTAAGTAGCGGAGATATGGTTCACTCCGCCAACGCCCGTCCCATACCGGAAATAAACATTTCCGTTCCTAATTTTACCCCTCTCCCGGCTACAAAAGGCTTTATACTGTTTAAAGGAGATTTTGCCGCAGGACGCTCTTTTGATACCGAATACCTGAAACAACTAAAAAATAAAGGACAGCTTTACGTCGAAAATGTATTATGGCACCATAAATCGCTGCATATAAGGATATTAGATCCTTATGATAATTTCCCGTTGACTGCAACAATAGGCGTTCGTCATCATGCCCAATGGGGAGGCATATCAACCAAAGATGGGGTTCAACCTCATTCATTGAAAGATTTCATGCGCATCATCGTGGGAGGTTCCGGCGGCGACGACGCATCTCTTTCCGCTCAAGTCAATGTATTGGGTAATCATTATGGGAGCTACGACTTCAAACTCGGATACATCCATTCTTTGTTCGACGTCCATTTATATAAACAGCATTTTTTTGATGATGTTTCGGGGATGGAACTTTATAATCTTCCGGACGGCCTGTACGGTATGCAGATTAACTTTCCAACCTTTCCATTGATAAACAGAGTCCTTTTTGAATACCTGTACACCAAAAACCAAAGCGGACCTGCCCATTACCTTTGGTTCGACCATGATGTGTATCCCGGCTACGGCGGCGGAAGCGACGACTACTACAATAACGGGGAATATACGACAGGCGTATCCTATTTCAATCGAAGTCTCGGATCTCCGTTAATCACCTCCCCCGAATATAATAAAAACGGAAGTGTCGGATTCAAAAATAACCGCATACGGGCATGGCATATCGGTTTTGACGGATATTTATCCACACAGGTAGCATACCGTATACTGATGACAAATGCCGAAGGCTGGGGCGTCATGTATATGCCGTTTCTAAAAAAGACAAACGATTTTTCCTGTGCAGCGAAAATATCATACTGTCATCCGCATTTGGAAGGATGGCTTTTTTCCGGAGAGATAGGGGCCGACACAGGCTCAATTTACGGAGACAATCTGGGCGTCGCAATCTCCGTAAGAAAAACCGGCATTTTGAAAAGATGGCGATGAAATAGATGGTTGAATCTGCGACATAGAAAAAAACGTTCTCTATTTGGCGGTAAGAAAGAAAAGAGCTATCTTTGGAATCTGATTTATCTGAGTTTTATCACCATTACCAGATCACAAACCGTCAGAACACTCACGAAGTGATAAAAGGGATGGAGCTTGTGCTGGTAGAATTGCCGAACTGACGGCGCTCTCCGTCGACGAAATACGCATGATTCTGAAGCAAAACAACATTTAAATTCACGGATCAGTACGCGCTGGCGTTGTCGGCGACGATGCAAAAAATCGTCCGCAAAGGATGCGCCCGTCACCAGCGAGATTTCTCCTGTAAATTTCGTCGGATATTTTTATCGGTCTGTGTGGAATGTCGAAAATTTCATGTATCTTTGCCGCCAATATTGAAACAATCCATTGGGGCTGACCGGTTTTGACAGCGGGTAGAAGTGGTTTGTAAGCATGCAGTGCGTCGTTGGCCGGCACTATAATCTCGGTTGACAAAAATTTAACTGGCGAAAACAATTATGCTCTCGCTGCTTAATCGAAGTATAGTAGATTAAAGCTTTATCCTTACACCAGGTGTTTGGACGAGACATCACCCGGAAGCTGTGGCTTCGAAGCGTTCCGATCAGGTGGTGCAGATATATCGGAGACAGTCTGACGGAAGTCCCGTACGGCAGATGAAAATTCAGGGACTAAGGTTACGGTTGGTGGCTTCGGTCTTGCTGCAACACGAAAAATAAGGCGAAGATAAGCATGTAGAAAGCAAATTAGTTCCTCGTTTGGACGAGAGTTCGAATCTCTCCAGCTCCACAAACGTGGCGTAATCGCCTGAAAAATGAGTAAAATACAAAAGTTGATAAATGTCTGGGGTACCGAATTTTACGAACACCACTGATTACTACAGCGCTTAAAACTAATTTTTATTTTGCCAACCCTTTCGTCATGGGAACAGGGCCTCAATGAATATACGAACGGTCTTATCAGACAGTATTTCCCTAAAAAAATGCCCCATAGTAATGTGTCAGTGCAGGACGTGAACAATATTCAGTGCCAAATTAATCGAAGACCAAGAAAAATTCTTATATTTCCCATATAAATTTCACAGGACATTTTTATCGGTCTGTGTGGAATGTCGAAAATTTCATGTACATTTGACACGCCTAAAAGCAGTTCTTTGAGCGTATTAATAATTTTGTTGCATTTGATGGTTGAATCTGCGATATGTGCGGATAATCATAAAATATTTTAGAACATCTGCTTGTTTTTCGGAATTTTAATAGTAACTTTGCAGTGATTTCTAACAGTGTTTTATACGAACTTCGGCTCTGTGAAAAATTAAAATAAGGAATTAATATAGAAGTTTTATTATTTATTTAAAATCGTTATTATGAATACAAAAAGGAAGTTTTTTATGAGTGTCGCCATTATGACGGCAATGTGTGTGCTGGCTTTAACTAATTGTAAAGACAGTGAAGTTACGGTAATTGATCCTATTGATAATTCAGTTAGGAAGATCCGACATTAGCATTACTTGAAAATTTCAGGAACACGGTGAATCGGAATATAAAAACGAGATCTAACAGTACTTCGAACAAATTGAATGTATTATCTATAGAGTATCAGCAATTTGCAGTTGAGCCTCCATCAGATATTTTATCAACGAGAAGTTCTGATTTAGCACTTGAAAACGGGAAAATAAATGTTACAGTGAAAAATGTTTCTTTCGAAGTAAATGGTGATGAAGGGTTTGCAATCGTATGCTCCGATCCTCGATTGAACAGGGTATATGCCTATACAGAAAAAGGGGCTTTTTCCGACACAACCTTTAATAAAGGATTAGCAGCAACTCTATTCAATATTCCTTCAATAATAGAGGATGATATTGACAGATATTATACCCTTGAGGAAGATCCTGTGACAAGAGCAGAACCCAGTTCAACAGTCATAATTGGGCCTTTGGTTCAAACCACATGGAACCAAACCGCTCCGTATAACAACAATCTTGCCACATGTACGAGCGGAGGCAGTGGTGGACATGTTTATACCGGTTGTGTAACAACTGCCGTAGCACAGGTAATCGCGTATTATAATTTCCCTTCAACTTATTCAAACTGGTATAATTTATCGACATTGAGGACAACGTCCAATATTTCCACCAGTAGCCCTTATGCCGGTGATATAGCTGAATTTATGAGAGTTGTAGGTTTGGGTATTCAAGCAACTTTCGGCTGTTCGAGTACTTCTGCATCAATGAATAATGCTTATTCCTATATAGTCGGTTTAGGTTATTACAATTTGAATAAAAAGACCGATGCAAATATCAGAATAGATTGGTTATACCAAAATCTTCTTACCGGCAATATCCACCTCACTTCCGGTTTTACAAAAAACCCAAGAGTGGGACATGCATGGATATGGGACGGCATATATTGTGTAGCTAATTCATCGACGGTAAGTACATTACATTCACTCCACTGCAACTGGGGCTGGGGTGGATACGACGATGGATGGTATGCTAACTATGAACAGCCTGCAAGTAAAAACAAACCGTATCTTGATGATAATGTGCAGATATATATTGATATGTACTAAAAAAAAATTGAACAGTATGAATACATTATTTAAGAAAACGGTAAACGCCTTTATTGCCGTTATGGGGATTGTTCTTATATCGGGTTGCAGTAATGATAGTAATTTACCAAAAGATGGAGAATACAATCTTAGATTTGACAAGAAAGAACTGACTTTTGAGGCAAAGGAATCATCCGGGATTATTCGGATACTGGATACAGGTAACTGGAGACATCAGGACAAGTGGGGTGTCAACTATGTAACGATTGGTGAAGTTGTACACTCAAACACATTTGTTACTAAATCCGAGGGTGGGGATACATTTAATGTATATGATAATCCCGTTGTTGGCGAATGGTATTCCATTGAAAAAGATGGCTCTAATATCATAATTCAACTTAAGGAAAATACCGGAACGGAACGGAGGATGAAAATATCCATAAATGCCGGGGCAAATGGACAAGGCGAAGTGAGTATATTCCAAGAAGGAAAATGAATATGCAGAAGGCATTATGATTTTTTACTATATGCTTTTATATCTCGACGATCCTAAGGAGAGTGGGAGGAATTCATTTTCTTCCCCTCTTTTTTATCTGTATAATAATATGGCAGCAGGTATTAGTTGACAAAATGCTTTTGAGAGATGATAGAAACAGTAGAAACATCCATATTATGGCAATCATAATTGCCATAATATGGATGTTTGTTTCCTGCGAAAAGGAAGAATTGGCCAATGCACCTGCGAGCGAGCGTTGCACGGTGCTTGTCTATTTGGGAGTTGATAACAATTTCCGCGCTGAAGCCTCTCAGAAAATCGAAATGTTAACTGAAAATTGGGATAAAAACTTTGACGGCAATTTGCTTGTTTACTCCGACACCGGCGAAAAGCCTGTATTGGTGCATATCCATTATACTGAAAGGTACGGAAACATAGCCGACACCATTGAAATTTGTCCGATAGAAAATTCATCATCTCCCGCCATGCTTACCCGTGTACTCAACAAAACAAAAGAATATTTCCCTGCCGCTTCTTACGGCCTGATCGTGCTGTCACATGCTACAGGCTGGCTACCTGCTGATATGTCCGACCCTGCACCCATACTCAAATCCGTTATTCTGGACAAAGGTGTTAACGAAGCAAACAATTATATGGAACTAACGGATTTTGCCGATGCCATACCATATAAACTTGATTTTATCATTTTCGATGCTTGTTTTATGGGGTCAATTGAAGTCGCCTGCGAACTGAAAGACAAAGTTGATTATATAGTAGCCTCGCCCGCCGAAGTACTGTCTCCAGGGTTTGTCTATTTTTCCATGATGAAGCATTTGTTCAAGTTCGACCTTGATTTAACAGCAATCGCCCGTGAGTTTTACGAATATTACGCCGCTCAAAGCGGTCTATATCAATCGGCAACGGTCAGTGTAGTAAGAACAGCAGGATTGGAAACAGTAATAAGCGTTTTTTGCGAAATTACAGACCAAATTCTTAATGAAACAAATATTATGGACATACAGACGTTTGGTTACGGCAATCAAAAAATCTATTTTGACTTGGGGGATTATGTGCGGCATTTATCGTCCGAAAAATATAATGATTTTCAATCTGTACTTAACAACTGCATACTGTACAAAGCCTGCACCGGTAGCTACTATTCAGCGGGAACACGTACATTGCAAGAAATCAAAACATTTAGCGGTTTGTCGATATACATCCCACAGACGGAATACGCAATAGCAAACGAAGCATATAAAAGACTAAAGTGGGCGAAGAGAACATCTTCCGGTCTTTCAACAACAGATACGGGCATATAATCAACGTAAACAATATAACGAATTATTTATTTTGCGCCGGCGCGTTGTTAATTTAAGTTACCTTCCGCTACTCCAAAAAGATTGGATTTGATGCTGTACAACAGGGTATTATCACAGAAGAAGCAGGATATAGAACCCGTTATCGGGCACGCCAAATCAGACCACCGTTTAAGCCGTAATTTCTACAAAGGACTCTTTGGCGACGGGATCAATGTGCTCTTAGCCGCCGCTGCCTTCAACTTCAAGAAGAAAATGAACAGTTGAAAGAAATTGTTGTCTTTTTGGCTCAAAAATATTTTCCTGCTTTGGGATGGTTTCCCTTTATCGGGAATTTTAATCCGGCTGTAAAATTCCATTATTTAAGGGACGACTATTTATCTTGATTACAATAAAATTCCACTACCCTCATCACTGTTTTCAATACGTTTATAGCCACTGCTATGTTTACGTCCAAAACTGAAGTTCCATGAGACTTTAAGCCTTAAATAGGTTTGGCCTTCGGGCATGTAAATTCGGCTGTCACTTGAAGCATATCGGTTTAAGTTTAAAATTCGATTGGCGAATGAACGCAAATCCCAACCCATTGTTCCTCCTACTTTTATGTCTTTCCATTTATAATCTATTCCTAATTGTGCAGATTGTCCGCGATATGTGATTCGTTCACCTGAAAGAAGATCCGCCTCTTTTCGGACCTCGCCGGATAGCGTTAAATCCTTGTATGTCCCGCTTGCGCCAAAGGTGCCATACCAACAATTTAGCGAGTGTGAATAATCATCGGCTGTATTTTTATTATACCTGTATCCGCCTCGTGCATAGACACTTAGTCGCCTGTTGAAAGCAGACCATCTTACTGATCCCAAAACATAAACGCTATGAGCGTTTTTGGCATTTTGCATTTGTGTTATAAACTTCCCGTCTTCACGGAAGGTATTTCTCAGCATCGGACGGGCAACATAGATGTCGTTCACATCCAAACTGGAACTAAAATTCCCTTTATCAAATGTAAAAGTTAATAAATTAGAATAGCTTGATGCCGGTTTCAGGTTAGGGTTTCCTCTTCTTATATGATAACTGTCCTCAACTTGTTCTACATTACTAAGTTGGCCAAGCGACGGGATTCCTATAGACATTTTGCTTTGATAACGAATTTGAGCGTTACCACTGAACATATATCCTAATTTCAAGGAAGGATTAAAGCGAACATAGGAATCATTCCCCGTTTCCTGACGCATCTGGATGAATGTTCCCCTAATACCTATGGCATAATTCACCCGATTTATTTTTGCCGACCATTCTAAATATCCGTTGGTAAGATACTGGTTCATTTTACTGTCATAAATCAATGAACCTCTATATTCATTATCACTAAAACTTAAATTCTGCTTCAATCCGGCGCTTATTTTTCCTTTGTCAAATCTTTTTTCATAAATTCCCTCGGCGATAACCGAATATTTCTCTCCGTTCACATCGGAATAAATATCTGTTACTGCGATTGTTTCCTGTGTTTCGTGATATGAATCAATTGACTTAACATTAAGATAGGTGCCTACTATATCAAACGCTACAAACTGTTTATCTCTTAAATTCTTTTGGAAATAAAGGCTGAATGACGGTTTTTTGTCGTGATAGATCGTTGAATCTATCTTATTTATTAATATTTCCGGTTGTTTGTCCGTATATAAATGACTTTTCCCGATGCTGATCGGGATATCAAAGAAAATATAAGACAGCTTCGCTACAAACAAAATATTATCCGGATCATAGTAGCTGTAACTCATTCTCGCATTATACATATCTTCATAATATTTCGATGGAATACCGTCTGCATAGCGAGTAAGCGCTGTCCCATCTTCAAAGTTAAAAACGGATTTATTTGTACTGTAATTCTTTTTAAAATGGGTATATGAATGTCCGCCCTCTAAATTAAATTCCGATTTTAAATGATTCAGTTTTATGTTTACCGACTCGTTACCGACTTCCGACGTTACGGAATTATAAGTAAATAGACTGGTTGAACCTCCTGATTCCCTGCGTTTTACATACATGTCGATCACCGCTTCTACTTCTCCATATCGCATTGATGGCATATCATGATATTCTATTCGTGTTACTAATTTTGGGTCAATAGCTTGCACGTTCGCAAAATCTGCCGGTGCGCCATTTATGCGTAATTGTACAATTCCATCTAATAATCCCTTAATTGTATTGTTTTCTCTGTTTATGACGATTCTATTCAAGTTCATTTTTTCAATGAGTTCTACTCCGCCTATTGAATTATTTTTTTCAAACTCATTCGGAAAAATTATTTGCCGGTCGAATTTATGTATTATATTATCGGCCATAACCGTGACCTCGTCGAGTTCAATCGCTTTTTCCAACATCACGATTTGTAGAGAATTTATGTTTTGTAACAAGTTCTCAATATGAATTTGTATTCTATCATATCCTATACATGAAACTGATAGTTTGTAGTTACCGACGGGAATTTGCGATAATACAAAACGACCGTTTATATCAGTAGAAGCTGTTTTAATTATTTGTGTACTGTCATTTAAATCATACAAAAGAATGTTTGCCGGAAAAATGGGTTTTTGATGTATATCGGCAACTGTGCCCTTAATGACAGATGTTTGAGCTTGCATTTCCATCCACATTAAAAATAGGAACAAAATTAAATAACATTTCCTATCCATCGCCGGTAATCTTGACTTTAACCATGGATAATTACATAATATAATATTGCTTACTTGTGCCATATTCTGCTATTTTTTTGCGAAGAAAGTGCAAAAGAATAAAATCAGCAAATAAAAAATTATGTTTTACAACACATTTTTATCTGCAGGAGTTTTGTTCCCATTCAGGCAGGCTTGCACTATTATGCAAAACCCAAGAATGTCTGAAGAAACTGTTATATCCTTCTACTGAAATGCACCTGAGTAGTTACGAATTTTTAAAGTGTTATCCCGGTTTTGAAGATGGCGATTTCGCGATATCCTTTCTTTTCGTTTTGGGTCAACTTTCCGCTCGCAATACTGATTACGAAAGTAATAAAACGTTCTGCAAGCGATGCCATCGTTTCACTTTCCACCAGCGTTCCGGCATTAAAATCTATCCATCCCGACTTATGTTCCGCCAAACGAGTATTGGTAGAGATTTTTGCTGTTGGCACAAATGTTCCGAAAGGAGTACCGCGCCCTGTTGTGAAAAGAATTACATGACATCCCGAGGCGGCCAGCACCGTAGCGGCTACCAGGTCATTACCCGGAGCGGAGAGCAGTGACAGTCCGTCTTCTTTGATTCTGTCGCCATAACGGAGTACATCTTTCACGGCGGAGCTCCCTGACTTCTGTGTGCACCCCAGCGACTTCTCTTCCAGCGTAGATATGCCACCGGCTTTATTCCCCGGAGACGGATTTTCGTATACAGGCTGATTATTCAAAATGAAATAGTTCTTAAAATCATTTATCATGGCGACCGTCTTGTCGAACAAGTCGACTGTCTCGCAACGATTCATCAGGATCGTCTCTGCACCGAACATTTCAGGCACTTCCGTCAGTACGGAGCAACCTCCCTGTGCAACAAGGAAATCTGAAAACACGCCAAGTAAGGGATTCGCCGTAATACCGGAGAAACCGTCGGAGCCGCCGCACTTAAGACCAACTCTTAATTTGCCCAAGGGTATATCTTCACGCCTGTCGGCCGAAGCCGCCGCATAAAGTTCGCGAAGAATCGTCATCCCTTCCTCATATTCATCATCAACGCGCTGGGCCACCATGAAACGTACCCTTTCCTCATCGTATTCGCCCAGAAACTCACGAAAAGCATCCGGTTGATTATTCTCACATCCCAGCCCTACGACAAGAACGGCGCCTACATTCGGATGCTTCACCATATTCCTTAAAATCTTACGGGTATTTTCATGGTCATCTCCCAACTGCGAACATCCGTAATTATGCGGGAAAGCGACGATGGCATCGACTCCTGCCTCGTCAAATGTATCCCGTCTCTCCGTACATCCTGTTTCCGCTCTCAACGCTTCGGCAAGCCGACCGACGATTCCATTCACACATCCTACGGCAGGAATTATCCATATCTCATTACGTATGCCGACATCGCCATTTTTGCGCCTATACCCTTTAAACGTCAGATTTCGCTTCTCCATAAGAGCGGGAACCGGCACAGGAGCATACGTATAATCCAAAAGACCCTCCAGATTCGTTTTTATATTTTTTTCATTGACAAGCGAACCTTTAGAGATCTCTTTCACTGCACGACCGATAGGCGCCCCGTACTTTATGATATGATCGCCGACTGCAAAATCACGTAATGCGACCTTATGTCCGGCAGGTATTTCCTCTTTCACAACAATAACAGAAGGCGACATTCCTCTATACAACAATGTTTTCCCTACAGACAAATGCCGTATCGCTACCGCCACATTATCCAATGAATTGATTTGTATGTAATCCATAAAATTATATAGCGGATAATTTAATTAATTATTTTGTTGATCACGCTTATCATTCCGTTTTCTTCTATATCATCCAGATATGATTTTACCATGTCGGTAAGCCCGGGTATTTTATTTAAGTCTTCATCCCAAATGAACGTTGCCGCCAACACACCTTCGGCGACTACCCTCGTGGAAGCTGTCGCCCACAATGATTTGAGGAGATCCGTTATTTCGGGAGCATCGGCAGGAGTAATTTCCGCTCCGTCGACACGCTTACCACCCTTATAATATATTATGATTGCGGCAAGACCAAGTACAAGTCCCCTCGGCAATACGCCTTTACGTTCGAGATAGGTTTTCAGTCCCGGAAGATCGCGCGTCTTATATTTAGGGAAAGAGTTCAGCATAATTGACGTCACCTGATGATCTACAAAAGGATTGTTAAAACGTTCCAGCACATCGTTAGCAAATTTCTCCAGTTCATCCTTCGGAAGATTCAGCGTCTCCATCAACTCTTCAAATATCACTTTCCGGACATATTCTCCTGTCACCTCATGCTGACATGCATCGCGCACTATATCAATCCCGGCAAGATATGCGACCGGCGAAAGCACCGTATGAGGGCCGTTCAGTAACGTTACTTTTCGCTCATGATAAGGCTCTTCGGAAGGCACAAAGAGCACATTAAGACCCGCTTTGTCAGCCGGGAATTCTTCTGCGACCTCCTGTGGCGCTTCGATCACCCACAAATGAAAGATTTCACCCTGCACGACCATATTATCCCGATAGCCTGTTTTCTCCTGTATCGCCGCAATATCTTTACGTGGGAAGCCCGGCACAATCCGGTCTACGAGAGTCGCATAAACGCCACATGCTTCCGCAAACCAACATTTGAATGTTTCACCCAGGTTCCACAGTTCGATATACCGGCTGATCGTTTCTTTCAGTTTATGACCATTGAGGAAAATCAGTTCGCACGGGAATATAATAAGTCCTTTCGTTCTGTCACCGTCAAAAGTTTTGAAACGATGATATAACAACTGCGTCAGTTTGCCTGGATACGATGATGCGGGAGCATCCGCAAGTTGGCACGACGGGTCAAACGCGATACCGGCCTCCGTCGTATTCGAGATGACGAAACGCATTTCAGGCTGTTCCGCCAGCTTCAGGAAAGCGTCAAAATCGGCATATGGATTAAGTGCACGGCTTATCGTATCAATCAGCGTAAGGCTATTCGCCATCTCGCCGCCATCCAGCCCCTGAAGATTAACATGATACAAGCCATCCTGGTTGTTAAGCATGTCGATCATACCATTCTCTATCGGCTGCACAACAACGACACTGCCATTGAAATCCGTCTTCTCATTCATTTTATAAACAATCCAGTCAACAAATGCGCGAAGGAAATTTCCTTCGCCAAACTGGATGATACGTTCCGGACGAATCCGCTTTACCACTGTTTTCCTGTTTAATTCTTTCACGATGTTTCTTTTTATTATTAAATTTATTTTTATCAAAAAAACCTGTTCCTTTGTTGCGGTTATACAATAGTGATTGGCAGAACAAAGATAGCTGATTTATTGCTGATGACAAAATCGCGCGCCAAAAATTTTGCCGTTTCAAAAAAAACATCTATCTTTGCAGCCTCGTTTGGAGTATTAAGCCCAATGCAGAATAATAACTAACTTGCAGAATAATATAATATAGTAGTAAAAAAAACAAATAGAAGATGAAAAGGACATTTCAACCCTCTAACCGCAAGAGAAAAAACAAACACGGTTTTCGCGAGCGTATGGCTACCGCTAACGGTCGCAGAGTGCTTGCCGCCCGTCGTGCAAAAGGTCGTACCAAATTGACGGTTTCCGACGAATACACGATTTAAAGCGCCTTGCGCGTAACCTCCGTAATAATAAAAGCAAGAGCCTCCTTACTGAGACTTTTGCTTTGTTGGTATATAAAAAATGAATACAAACGTCCGGTATAAGAGCATTAGATGAACGCTTTCTTTGGTAAAATATTCAGGTTGCCCGTATATGTCCACCTCCTGGCCATATTCATACTCTCATGCTTAATCCTCTATATCGTGCTGAAAAGTATCGATTCGTACACAAATCACAACCAGGGCGTCAGAATTCCCGATGTAAGAGGGTTGCAGATAGAAGACGCCGCTCCATTCTTTAAACAGAACAAGTTGCGGTATGTCATTGTCGATTCTATTTTTTCAAAAGAAACAGCGCCCGGCGCCATTATAGAATTACTGCCGGAGGCAAACTCTAAAGTAAAAAAGAACCGGATCGTATCTATCACGATAAACGCAAAAACGGAAGAGACGGTTCCTGTTCCCGATATTACGGAACTATCTTTCCGTCAGGCTGCAGCCCTTTTAATGGCTCGCGGTTTTATAGATGTGGAGCACAAATATGTGTCAGGCGAATATCGCGATCTTACGATCGGCGTAGAATACGAAGGTCAGATGATAAACAGCGGTACACGTGTGCCGTTAACGGCCAAACTTGTTTTAGTAATAAGCGATGGCAATATTATTCTGAATGATTCCACAGAAAACAATGTTGAAATAATCGGCGACGATGAAAATTGGTTTTAGCTATGACTTATCCGGAAGAAACAGACGACATTTTACAATATTGCGATTGGTTTGAACCCGGTGATGACAACGGCGATAAACCCTTATCCGGTAACGGGAATCAATTATACGAACACTTTCGCTTTACGGCGGACAGGAACCAGTCGTTATTACGCATCGACAAATTTCTTATTGACCGGCTGACAAATACCAGCCGCAACCGAATACAGTCGGCTGCCGAAGCAAACTACATTCTGGTGAACGGAAAAGCCGTAAAAAGTAATTATCGCGTAAAGCCGATGGACGTGATTACAATTATGATGTCGCGCCCACGTTACGAATCGGAAATAATCCCGGAAAACATTCCTATTGATATTATCTATGAAGACAACGAACTGCTCGTCGTTAACAAGCCGGCCGGGTTAGTCGTACATCCCGGTCACGGGAACTATCAAGGTACGCTTGTAAACGGTCTGGCATATTATTTTAAGGAAGATCCGCTATATGATCCGGAAGATCCGAGCGTCGGGCTTGTTCATCGTATTGACAAAAATACCTCCGGACTTCTGGTCATTGCCAAACGTCCGGAAGCGAAAACAAACCTCTGTTCACAGTTCTTTAATAAAACAACGCAACGCCGATATATCGCCATGGTATGGGGAATACCGAAAGAGACGGAAGGACGTATCGAAGGGAACATCGGACGCGACCCGCACGACAGGAAAACGATGACCGTATTCCCCGGCGGTGAACATGGGAAACATGCCGTCACCCATTATCGCGTTATAGAAAAATTCGGATATGTTTCGCTCGTTGAATGTCAGCTGGAAACAGGAAGGACACATCAAATCCGCACGCACATGAAACATATCGGACATCCTGTTTTCAATGATGAACGATATGGGGGGAATGTGATTCTCAAGGGTTTGCAATCGTCCGGCTATAAGCAATTTATACATAATTGCCTTGAAGTTTGCCCACGGCAGGCGTTACATGCCAAAACGCTCGGATTCGTACATCCGACCACAGGCGAAGAAATGTTTTTCGACTCCGAAATTCCCGACGATATGCAACAACTTACGGATCGATGGAGGAGATATTACCGTCCGGAATGACAAAACTGTCGAGAATATACTATGGCAAAAATGATCAAAATATTAAATAGATTATGAAGAATATTGCAATTGTCGCCGGAGGCGATTCTTCCGAATATGAGGTCTCCTTACGAAGCGCAGAAGGAATATACGGTTTTATAGACAAAAATCGTTACAACCCGTATATTGTCATATTGAGAAATGGGAAGTGGAGCGTCAATATGCCGGACGGCGCAGCTCTCTCTATTGACAGAAATGATTTCAGTTTTCAGTCCGGCGGAGAAAAAATAAAATTCGACTACGTATATATCACCATCCACGGCCATCCGGGTGAAAACGGATGCCTGCAGGGCTATTTCGATATGCTGAACATGCCTTATTCGTCATGTGGCGTACTTGCCGGCGCATTAACATTCAACAAATTCATAAACAATCAGTTTCTAAAAAGCCTCGGCTATCGCGTTGCCGCCTCCATACGCCTCACGAAAAGTCAAACTCCTGACACTAATCATATTATAAAGAAGCTGGGATTGCCTGTTTTTGTAAAACCCAACGACAGCGGAAGCAGCTTCGGCGTGAGTAAAGTAAAAGATGCGTCACAGTTGATGCCGGCTATCGAAAAAGCGTTCACCGAAGGACGCGAAGTAATCATTGAAAGTTTCATCAAAGGGACGGAAGTCTCTTGCGGTTGTTATAAAGTAAAGAACAAACAGGTTGTTCTTCCGGTAACAGAAGTCGTCCCGGACAACGAGTTTTTCGATTACGACGCCAAATATAACGGTCGGGTTCGGGAAATAACGCCGGCGCACATATCAAAAGAATTGACGGAGAAAGTGCAACGTCAGACGCTGGAGATATACGACATCATAGATGCGCACGGCATCATACGTATTGATTATATCATCCCCGACGACAACCAGCCCGTACTTCTGGAAATAAACACAACGCCGGGCATGACGGCTACCAGCTTCATCCCGCAGCAAATAAGCGCCGCAGGCCTTGATATTAAGGAAGTTATAACAGAAATCATAGAAGATAGATAACATAAAAAAAGTTAAATGTTTAATATTTTCAAATATCATTCGTATGTTTGTAGTCTAACCGATATTTAATGATGAGCACAGATTATTCTAAATATAATTTTGATGATATTCGTCCTCTTAATAATGACGAAGTATATGATGCTATTGAACGCCTTGCGGCTTCGGAAGGGTTCAGGAACGCACTGCGATATATCATGCCCGATTTAAAATGGGAGCAGTTTGCAGAAACGATGCGTACATGCAAGACAAAAGAACAATTCAAGAGAACCCTTGCATATAATGCGGTCATGCAGATTGCAAAAATGACAACATTTTCGTTGACCATATCGGGACGTAGCCGCATACCGGAAAATACACCCTGCACATTCATATCCAACCACCGCGATATTATCCTGGATGCAGCGTTCCTAAACGCGTTGCTCCTCGACATCGGCCATGGCATGACACAAGTGGCTATCGGCGATAATCTGTTGATCCACCCATGGATTGACTTGGTCGTCAGACTTAACAACTGTTTTATCGTCAAGCGTGATATACCCGTCCGCCAGTTACTCGAAGCAAGCAGGAAACTGTCCGCTTACATCCATCATACAATCAAAGATGACAAAGAATCCGTATGGATCGCGCAACGGGAAGGCAGAGCGAAAGACTCCAACGACCAGACACAGAGCAGTGTGCTGAAGATGCTCAATATGGCGGGAGAACAGAAAGATAACGTCCTGCAAAATCTAATGGATCTCAATATCGTCCCCATCGCCATATCTTACGAATACGACCCGTGCGATTTCCTTAAAGCCAAGGAGTTTCAACAGAAACGGGACAATCCCGATTTTGTAAAAAGCAAACGCGACGACTTGTTGAACATGGAGACAGGATTGCTCAACAACAAAGGGCGCGTTCATTTTTCCTTAGGTTCACCGATAAATGACAAGCTGATGCAGATGAAAAGCCTGAATCTTGATAAAAACGCATTGATAACAGCTATCGCAGAAACAATCGATAAAGAGATCTATAAACACTACCGTTTTTATCCTTACAATTATATTGCATACGACCTGCTGCACCACAGCGTATATTTCCGAACCAACTACGACCTGCGCGACAAAATGCTTTTCGAGGCATACCTGCAAAAACAAATAGATAAAATAGATCTTCCTGACAAAGACGAGATTTTCCTGCGAACGAAGATTCTCGAAATGTACTCAAACCCATTGCAGAACAATATGAACAGTATCGAATAAGAATGTTTTTAATGAAATTGAGAACGGCTACGAACGGCAAGTAACAAAATTCATATAAACAACATCGAATGAAAGAAGAACGGATATTATGGCAAATGACGAACTGAAATATTACGGGAAAATTCCCGAGCCTACTCTTCGGCGGTTGCCATGGTATTTGGCATATGTAAAGTTGCTGAAGGGAAAAGGAGACGCGGTTGTCTCATCTACCCAGATAGCAAAAGAGATAAATGTCGATGCAAGCCAAGTCGCTAAAGACTTGTCGTTTGTCAATATATCCGGGAAAACACGCGTCGGTTACGAGATCGACGCGTTGATTAACATACTGGAAAACTTCCTTGGATTTACCTCGCAACATAAAGCGTTCCTGTTTGGAGTAGGACAACTCGGAGCGGCGCTCATGAGAGATTCGGGGCTGAACCAGTACGGCGTCGACATTGTCGCCGGATTCGACATACGAAAAGATGTCATCGGAAAAAAAATCGGCGGGATACCCGTTTTTTCAATGGATATCCTTCCTGAAAAACAAAAAGAATACGGAGCGACTATCGGTATCATAACCGTACCCGTCGAGAAAGCACAGGAAGTAGCTGATTTTATCATAACAAACGGCATAAAAGCATTATGGAATTTCACCCCCTTCCGAATCCGGGTACCAGAAAAAATCGTCGTCCAGAACACGTCCATTTATGCTCATCTGGCCGTTATGTTCAATCGAATGAACGAAAACTCCAATAACTGACAAGAAAATGAAAATTATTGCCGTAGGAATGAACTATGCAAATCACAATAAAGAGATGCATAATTCGTTATTATTATCGGAACCGGTTCTTTTTATAAAACCCGACTCGGCGCTGTTGAAGGATGGAAAACCCTTTTTCTTACCCGATTTTTCGTCGAATATCCATTATGAAACAGAACTTGTCGTGAAAATTAACAGAATCGGCAAAAATATTGCAGAACAATTTGCTCATCGCTACTATGATGAAGTGACGGTTGGAATTGACTTTACGGCGCGCGATCTGCAAACGGAACTGCGGAATAAGGGATTACCATGGGAGATAAGCAAAGGATTTGACGGAGCGGCCGTGACGGGCGAATTCATTCCTCTGAGCGAGGCCGGCGACATTCAAAACCTTAGTTTTCATCTCGATATGGACGGGGAAACCGTACAGAAGGGAAATACGGCAGAGATGCTTTTCCCGGCAGATAAAATAATTGCTTATGCAAGCCGTTTCTTCACATTGAAGATGGGCGATCTCATTTATACGGGAACACCCGCCGGCGTGGGGCAGGTAAATATAGGCGACCATCTGCAAGGATATATAGGCAACCGCAAATTACTTGATTTTTATGTGCGTTGAACATATCCTGTTCCGGTTCCGACGTGAATTTTAAAAAAGAAACGCTTTATGAAAACTATGTTACGAGCGCTATATATATTATTATGTATTACCGTATCGGCCTTTGCCAGGGCCGACGCATCCCGTTATGCGGCCAAATCGGCCTTGTCGGAAGGTAAATGGGTAAAGATAAGCATTGAAAAGACGGGCATTTACAAACTCACTTATTCGGATCTAAAAGGAATGGGATTCTCTGATCCGGCGAAAGTTTCCATTCATGGTTACGGCGGATGGCCAATGGAAGAAGATTTCAAAAACGCGGAATATATCGACGATGTTCCTCCCGTAGCCGTATGGAGAGGTAGCGATTATCTGCTCTTTTTCGGGAGAGGAACGATAAAATGGACGTATGATCCTACAAATAAAAATTTCAGGCATACGAATAACGCATATGCGACGCTCGGATATTATTTCGTGACCGACGCTACGGAAACAAACGAAGCCGTATCCATCCCATCGGAAGACAACGCACCTGTTATTATAGACACTTATGACGATTACATGCTGCATGAACAGGATATGGTTTCCATCACAACCCCCGGACGCCCTTATTCCGGTCGCGATCTCTTCGGTGAGAGTTTCGACACAAATACATCCCGAGATTTCAAATTCACAATTCCCGGAATCACAAACGACGACGGGAAAATAGCCTTTCGTTTTGTCGCGAAAGTAAAGTCGGGAACAGGCGTCGTGACTATGAGCGCCGACGGCGTCAAACTTACAAGCGCTAACATCGGCCAGAACAACGGTATTTACACCGCCGCCTTAGGCGTTTCGCAGGAAGTGGTATGGAATGGAGAAAAAAGCGAAAACACAACGGTTAATATATCTTTCAGCGTAACCCAACAGACAAGCCACTTAGATTATATACGCCTGCAAATGAAACGCCGGTTGCAACCTTACGGTTCCTGCACCTTTTTCCGCAGCATCGAATCCGAGAACAAAGCCACACGTTTTCTTATCAAAAATGCGCCATCCGACATGATCGTTTTTGATGTAACGGAAGGTAACCGAATGTGGAAAATCGAAACGAAACGGAATGGAACAGAACTCTCCTTTTCGATACCGGCAGGGCCGTTGCGTGAATTTGCAATGGTCGATATATCGAATAAAGATCTGCCATCTCCAGCTGTAGTCGGTGAAATAGCACCGCAAAACCTGCACGGCATGCCACAAACGGATATGATAATACTGGCTCCGAACGCATTTGTATCGGAAGCCAAACGGTTGGCCGATGTTCATCGTTCGCACGACCGCCTCACTGTTGCCGTAGTTACGCCCGAACAGGTATACAACGAGTTTTCCGGCGGCGGACAAGAGGCGACGGCGATCCGCCGTTTCATGAAAATGTTTTACGACCGCAGAACTTCAGACGACGATGCGCCGAAATACCTGTTGCTGTTCGGCGACGGACGCTTCGACAACAGGAAACTCACTAAGGAATGGGAAAATTCATCCGACAATTATATCGTCACATATCAATCGGTCGAATCTATCGGAGAAAGTTCGTACGTATCCGACGATTATTTCGGATTCTTGTACGATAATGAAGGCGCCAACCCGATTAATGCGACGATGTGTATAGGCATCGGGCGTTTCCCTGTCGCCACGGTTACGCAGGCAAAAAATGCGGTAAATAAAGTGATTTCGTATATCGAAAACTCAAATTACGGGTTCTGGAAAAATAAATTGTGCTTCATAGCGGACGACGGGAACCCGTCCGACAATCATGATATAGAACATATGGAAGGATCGGATTTGCTGGCGCAATATATCGAAAATAACCACCCCCAATACATTCCCAGGAAACTGTTCTTTGACGCATACAAAAAGAGCAATTCGGGAGGGAAACCTACCTACCCCGATATCCGCGCCAACATTCAGAAAGAACTAAAAGAAGGCGTGTTAATAATCAATTACACCGGCCATAGCGATTCCGAATCGTGGGCGGAAGAAAAAGTTATGACACAGGCGGACATCAGCAATGCAACTTATCCGAATCTTCCGCTTTGGATAACGGCGTCGTGCGATTTCGCTCCATTCGATGCAACAGGAATCTCCGCCGGCGAAGAGGTGTTCCTCAATAAAAACAGCGGAGGAATCGCCCTGTATACGACTTCACGTGTTGCATATAGCGATGAGAACCTGCAAATAAACAAATTGTTTCTGAAAAACCTGTTCGAGAAACAAGATAACGGACGCCATCAAAGACTCGGAGATGCATTGAAAAATTCAAAAAACGCTTTCAAGAGTTCATACGGCACCCTCCAAAATCAAAAAATAATGAGTTTTGTTTTAATCGGAGACCCGGCACTAACACTTGCTTTTCCCGATGATTACAACATGGAGGTGACGGAGATAAACGGCCAGCCCATCACAGACAAGCCTGTGAACTTCAAAGCATTCGAAAATATTACCGTTAGTGGAAAGATCAATGCGCCGGATGGGATGCCGGCAACCGACTTCAACGGATTGATGTCGGTTTTGGTTTTCGACAGCCAGGACCAGATCACGACGCTAGACAATAACGGTACCGACATAAAATTCACCTATTCGGATTATCCCAGTGTAATGTATATCGGTAACGATTCGGTACGCAACGGCGAATTTTCATTCGCTTTCACCGTCCCGAAAGACATCTTTTATTCCTACCAAAATGGAAAAATATCGCTCTATGCAGCCGACCGGGATAACGACAAAGAGGCCAACGGATGTTATAAGAATTTTACACTAGGAGGAACGGCAGATATCACCGGCGAAGATACTACCGGGCCGGATATACGGATGATGTATCTCAACACTTCCGACTTCAAAGACGGCGACAAAGTGAATGAAACGCCTGTATTCGCCGCTATCGTATGGGACGAAAGCGGTATAAACGTAAGCGGGGGCGGTATCGGGCATGATATCACGCTTACAATCGACAATAACCCGGCAATGAACTTTGTGTTAAACAGCTACTACGGCGCCTACCTGGAAGGCGAAAAGGGCGAATGCATCGTAAAATTCCCAATTCCGGAACTCGAAGCCGGGAAACATACCGGCGAGTTCAAAATATGGGATAGTTATAACAATTCCAGTTCCGGCGTTTTCAATTTCGTAGTGGCGGATAATTATAAACCGTCTATCATCAACCTGACGGCAGGCCCGTCTCCGGCAAGCGAATATGTGAACTTCATTATTTCGCACGACTTGCCCGAATCGCTGATCAATGTGCAAATTCAAGTTTTTGATATGGCGGGGAGACTGCAATGGAAGTGTGAAGAACGGGGTTCGTCGGAGATATTTAATTCGTATAAAATAAACTGGAACCTCACAGATGGCGCAGGAGCGCGCCTGCGTCCCGGCGTCTATATCTATCGCGCCGTAATAAGCAGCGATAAATCCAACGAAGTCTCGAAGGCAAAGAAATTAATTATACTTGCACAATAAAGATATGAAAATAGAGTTTATAGATTACGTGTAATTTTTAAACAAGTATACAACTAACACATTTAAAGCATGAGATTATTAAAATTAGGTTTCTTGATATTCGTATGTCCGGCATTATCAGTTCTTATTATACACGCACAGGATGATGAAAAAAACAAGTTCAGTCCTCTTAACACGGCAGTGCCATCTCTCGCGATAGCACCGGATGCACGTGGTGGAGGTATGGGCGACAATGGTGCGGCAACCCTGCCCGACATATCATCTCAATATTGGAACCCTTCCAAATATGCATTTATGGAAAGCAAAGCCGGAGTAGGACTGTCATATACGCCGTGGATGCGTAAAATTGTGAACGACGTAGCATTAGCTTACCTATCCGGATATTACAAACTGGGACAATATGATCAGCATGCGCTTGGCGCTTCACTTCGCTATTTCTCGCTTGGAGAAGTGCCTGTTACCGATATCGGAGGGCGTGAATATCTGAACCTTAATCCCTATGAAATGGCGCTTGACGTAAGTTACTGCATTAAATTGTCGGAAGGATTTTCGCTCGGCGTTGCCATGCGCTATATACGTTCCGACATGGGCGCCGACATAGAATATGAACTGCGACCCGGTAATGCCGTAGCAGCGGATTTAAGCGGATACGGAGAGCGATATATCGTCATGGGGAGCAACGAATGTCTGTGGAGCGGCGGATTCAATATCTCCAATATGGGAAACAAAGTTACGTATGATGGCGGAATGACAAACCAGTTCCTGCCTACAAACCTGCGGATAGGAACCGGTCTGCTTATGCCTCTGGACGACTACAACCAACTTGGTATTTATGTAGACTTAAACAAATATCTCGTTCCGTCTAAACCGGTAAGGGGCATTGATGAAAATGAGGATGATTACGACAAACGATATGACGAATACAACGACATGAATTTTGTTAAAGGTATGATTAATTCGTTCAGCGATGCGCCGGGAGGGGCGAATGAAGAACTAAAGGAAATAAACCTCTCCGTCGCAGCCGAATATAACTATAACAGCCAGTTTTTCGTCCGCGCAGGCTATTTCTACGAACATCAGATGAAAGGTAACCGTCAGTATCTGTCCGTTGGAACCGGATTCAAAATGAACGTGTTCCAGCTTGATGCCGCCTACCTGATCAGTACCGTACAAAGCAATCCGCTTGACCAGACGCTTCGTTTTACTCTTTCGTTCGATATGGATGGATTGAAGGGCCTGTTTGAATAAAATTATCATGCGCACAGGATTCGGATATGACGTACATGCTCTGACGGAAGGCCGCGAACTATGGCTTGGAGGTATCCGCATAGACCATCCTTACGGACTGATGGGGCACAGCGATGCGGACGTACTTATACACGCTGTCTGCGATGCGTTGCTTGGCGCGGCAAACATGCGCGACATTGGACATCACTTCCCCGATACGTCCGGGAAATATAAAAATATAGACAGTAAAATACTGCTCCGCGAAACCATGCGCATGCTGCGCGAAGCAGGATATGAATTGGGAAACATGGATGCAACAATTGTAGCCGAACAACCTAAACTGAACCCCTATATCCCCGAAATGCAAAAGACAATGGCAGAAGTGATGAGCGTCCCGGTCAACGACCTGTCAATAAAAGCCACAACAACAGAGAATCTCGGCTTCGCCGGACGCCGCGAAGGAATTGCCGCTTACGCCGTCGTTTTAATAAAATAATCCACATATATGAAAAATAATGACTGGAAAGACCGCTTGGGAACGGTTTACTCAACCAGTCCCGACTTTAAATACGAGACGGGAAAGAATGCAGAGGAAGAAACTCTCCCGAAAGAAAAGCAATCGTTACGTATATCATTGGATAAACGCAACAGGAACGGGAAAATGGTAACACTTATTACCGGATTCCGGGGGAAAAGCGAAGATCTCGCTTCCATCGGGAAATTTTTGAAAGTGAGATGCGGCGTAGGAGGATCGGTAAAAGACGGGGAAATCATCATTCAGGGAGACTTCCGACACAAAATTGCGGACATACTGGCCAAAGAAGGATACGGTAAAACAAAAATCATCTAAATACATCCGTCTATGCTTACAATATACAGCGCTTCCGCAGGAACAGGCAAGACACATACGCTGACGGGAGAATATCTGTCGTTACTTTTCAAAGGCAGGGAACAGCGCCGGCGCATACTCGCCGTAACGTTCACGAATAAAGCGACAGCCGAGATGAAAAACCGTATTGTGGAAGAATTGTTCCGCCTTGCCGACAATCGCCCTTCCTGTTATATTGCAATGTTATCCGACAACGGCAAAAAAGATGAAACAATCG
The DNA here is from genome assembly GCA_031258835.1 of Tannerella sp. Taxonomy (GTDB): domain Bacteria; phylum Bacteroidota; class Bacteroidia; order Bacteroidales; family Tannerellaceae; genus Tannerella. Next base: position 12,426 of record JAIRMH010000179.1, on the reverse strand, counting down.
TCCGCAAGCAGGCAAAAGAAATATTGATAAATATATTGCATGACTATTCGGCGCTTAACATAAGTACAATAGACCATTTCTTCCAACAAACCATTCGGGCGTTTACCCGTGAAATAGGACTGCAAGGAAACTATCAGATAGAGCTGAATGAAAACCTGATGATGGAAGAATCGGTCGAAAACATGCTTTCCGAACTTGAAAAAAGCGAAAATGCAGCGCTTATGAACTGGCTGTTGCGTTTCACCGAAAACAAAATAGAAGAAGGCGGCGGTTGGGATATACGGCGGGATATCATAAAGCTCGGCGGACAATTATTTAAAGAAACATATAAATCATACCATCACGAAATTCGGGAAGAACTGCAGCAAAAAGAATTTTTATCCGATTATCAAAACGACCTTTCTAAAATTATTCAACAAGCCCGGCAAACGGCAAAAGAGTTCGGAATAAAAGGCATTTCGTTGATAAAACAACATGGAATGCAGCCAACAGATTTCAAAAACGGCAGCAGATCCGCATTTTTATATTTCAACAAACTCGTCAAAGGAATAATGGATGCGCCAAGCGCAACCTTCCGGGGATTAGTCGATAATATCGACGGTTATCTTGCAAAAACAGCCACGCCCGCGCATAGAGAGGCAGCCGCACATATCTACGGGGAAGGAATGAATGATCTCATACGTGACATCGTTTCTTTTTTTGATAACCTTGCCGGTTATTATACGGCACACGAGATTAACCGTAATTTCTATGCTCTGGGCATACTTGCCGATTTGTCGCAACACATTGCAGCCTGGCGCGAGGAGAAAAATAAATTGCTCATTGCCGATACGACCGAACTGCTCAACAAGGTAATTGACGGAAACGAGATTCCTTTCATATACGAAAAGACGGGGACGCGCATAGAACATTATATGATTGACGAATTTCAGGATACAAGCGGCATGCAATGGGCAAACTTCCGCCCGCTGCTCAAAGACAGCCTCGACTATGGCCGTAGCAACCTTATTGTGGGCGATATCAAACAAAGCATTTACCGCTTTCGCAATTCCGACTGGACGCTGCTCGACTATCAGGTAAAACAAGACTTCCCGCAACAGATAACCGAAAAAAAATTAGATGTAAATTGGCGGAGTTGTCGACATATTGTCGAATTTAACAATATGCTCTTCGAACAGATTCCTGCCATCCTGCAAAATTCATACAACGAAGAAATAGAGCAGTCATCGCTGCCGGATGATGAAAAAAAACAGTTTGGCGCCCGTATCATATCCGCATATGCCAACTCTTTACAACACGTCTCGAAACCTTTCACAGACAAAAACGGCCATGTACATATCCGATTTTTGGAAGACACGGACGAAAAAAAATGGCAGGAATTAAGTCTGGAACAATTGCCACGTATCGTCGAACAGTTACAGGACAACGGATACGAACTGCGGGATATTGCCATACTCACACGAACAGGCAGGGAAGGCGCGTTAGCTGCAGATACATTGCTTACATATAAAGAAGCGCATCCCGAATCGAACTACAAATACGACATCATCTCGGAAGATTCGCTAACCGTCGGATCTTCTCTTTCGGTACGATGGTTCATAGCAATGCTGCGATATCTTCATCAACCGGATATTACAAGTAACTATCAGAAAGCCCTCGCCGCATATGTCGTCTTACGCAGAAAAAAACACTCTTCGCACGCCAAAGGACAGAAGGACGCCGAAAATGAATCCTCCAACGATTCTGTTTTGCAAAACGACCGGGACAGGTCTGCCTCACAAGATTCCCGGAATTTATTTCACCCTTTCCCGCCCGAAACGATGGCGATCATCAAAAATCTGTCGAACCGTCCTCTTTACGAAATTGCCGAAGGACTACTCCGTCTCTTCAAAGATGATTTCCCCGATAATGAACTTATTTTCATCCAGGCATTCCTCGACACAATTGTTGAATTTTCAACGAACGAAACGGCCGATATCGGACAATTCATTTCGTGGTGGGACGAGACGGGAGTCCGAAAAAAAATAGTCACACCCGATTCGCAGAACGCAATCCGGATAATGACCATACACAAAGCAAAAGGACTTGGCGTAAAAGCTGTTATCATACCCTTTGCAGAATGGAAATTAGACCAGAAAGAGGCTATTTTATGGTGCCATCCCTCCAAAAAACCTTTCAACAAAATAAGCCTTGTGCCTGTTAAATACAGCCTGACGCTAAAAAATACTTTCTTTGCCGCCGACTATTTCCATGAGAAACTTCATGCTTACATGGATAACCTTAATATATTATATGTAGCGTTCACTCGCGCTAAAGAAGAACTCATTGTAATAGCGCCTAAACATGAACGCGGAGCGACAAGCATATCACAATTACTGTGGAAAGGACTACAAGCGGATACTCAACATCCGTTAGACTGTGAAGCAGGCATCTATGAACGCGGAACATGGTGGCATACGGCGACAAAGAGCGAAGAAACTCCGGAAATAGAAGAACTGCACGTCGGACATTTGTATTCCGTGTCGCCCGACAAGCGGATACAGTTGCGCCTGCAACACCGTAAAAGCGGTTTTTTCGAAGAGGAAAAACGTAAATACGGATTACTTATGCACGATATATTAAGCCTCGTTGAGAAACGGGAGGACATAGATTCCGCAATATCCATAAAATATTTATCCGGCGAAATAACCCGCGACGAGGCCGACATTTTGAAAGACCGGCTTACCGGCCTTATCGGTATTGAACAGGTGGAAAAATGGTTCGACGGCTCCATGCAGGTCTTGATGGAAACAGATATACTGTTCGGGAAAGGACAATCGCGCCGTCCGGATCGTATTATGAAAGACAATAGCGACAATGTTACCGTTGTCGATTACAAGTTCGGGGGGAAAAAGGAGAGTTCTCATCACAGCCAGGTGAAAAAATATATATCCCTGATACGGGATATGGGCTACCGACACGTGGATGGTTATCTTTGGTATATCTCACTTAATGATATCGAAAAATGTATTTTTTAGACATCCTTGCCCATATTAGAGAAAAAAAATGATTTTCTCCTATAAATTTCGCCCGACATTTTTATACATTTGTGTGTAATTCGTAAATTTCATGTATCTTTGCCGCACTTTAAAAGATATGCGTCGTATAAAGAAGATTAAAGTACATAGAGAAGGGACAGGTTTATTGCTGTCAACGTTTACGATACTTTTTATTGTAAACGTAACTTTGTTTTATACCATGAGCAACAAATTCACTTTTTACAGTGTGCTTGTGGTATCAACGATTTTATTTTTGATTATCCTCAATTTCTTTCGCAGCCCATACCGTCGCTTTCCGTTCGATTCCGAAGGACTTGTGATAGCGCCTGCTGACGGCGTCATCGTCGCCATCGAAGAAGTTATGGAAAATCAGTATTTCCATGACAAACGGATACAGGTCTCCATCTTTATGTCGGTGTTTAATGTTCATGCCAACTGGTTCCCGGTCAACGGCACGGTCAAACATGTATCGCATCAAAACGGACGTTTCCAGGCGGCATACCTGCCGAAAAGCAGCACGGAAAACGAACGCTCGACAATCGTTATCCGGACGAATTACGGTGTCGACGTACTTACGCGTCAGATAGCGGGAGTGATGGCACGGCGTATCGTCACCTACGCAAAAGAAGGCGAATATTACGAAGTCAACGAGCAAATGGGCTTTATAAAATTCGGCTCGCGCGTAGATACATTCCTCCCCTTAGATACGGAGATTCTTGTCGAAATGGATCAGAAGGTGACCGGTAACCAGACGCCAATAGCCCGCCTTGGTAAAATAACGTATACTCCGCAAGAATCATGAAAGGCATCATCCGGCACATACCTAACACGCTGACATGCATAAGCCTCTCATTCGGCTTTTATGCTTCTATTTTAGGCTTATCCGGCAACTATTACGGTGCGACGATCGCTATTCTGCTCGCAGCGATGTTCGATTTTTCCGACGGGCTGGCCGCGCGCCTGTTGAAAGCAAACTCTGACATGGGGAGGGAATTGGATTCGTTATCCGACATTATCAGTTTCGGCGTCGCTCCCGGAATGATGCTGTTCGGCTTTCTCGACAATTTGCTGCATAGCCTGTCGTGGGATAATTCCCTGTTCTGCAAAATATTTCTTCTCCCTGCGTTTGCAATACCCGTATTTTCCGCATTGAGATTGGCGAAATTCAATCTTGACGTCCGTCAGAAAACATCATTTATCGGACTTCCCGTACCGGCGCATGCCATCCTGTGGTCGTCCGTCGTCACCGCATTTTCTCCGACTACCGCCTTATACGTCGACGGTCGTACAAAACTGTTCTTTACGAAGTTTTTCGCAAACGCCACGCCTGACATTCTTCTGATTTGCGTCTCCATATCCGCTATTGCAACATCGTACCTTCTTATCTCCAATATTCCGATGTTTTCGCTGAAAATCTCATCATTTGCATGGAGAGAAAACAAACTGCAATATACAATAGTCCTATTGGCTATCATACTAATCGCCTTTTCCGGCGTTCCCGGAATCGCTGCAACGATTCTGTTATATATTCTCTTGTCCGTTATCGCATACAAAAAAAATGATAAACGTACGTGAGAATACAGAAGCAAATGCAACAAGGGTTTTAATTTTCATTTCATGCACTTGGAAAATTCGAGTTTTTCATGTAATTTTGTCAGCGATTATTAATAGACTGATATGACTAAATTTTTATCCATATTATTTATTATCTTCTTTGTAATTCCGTTTTTGTTGCGTACGATTTTAAGATTCCTGTTCGGCAATCCTTCGCAGCAAAAACGTTCATCGCAGCAAAGAAAAGAGGCGTCTTCGCCTTCCCATAAACAAAAATCTCCGCCAAAGAAGAAAATAATATCCGAGAGCGAAGGGGAATATGTCGATTACGTAGAGATTAAAGATTGACACTTCTCCCTTATATCCATTCAATACATAACGTCAATCGCATATTTGACAAGTGCGGGATCCTGCATTGATTTCGGTGTTGTTTTCTTTATCATCTCCGTAATAGTACCGGCCATTTTTTGCCGCACAAAATTACAACTTACGACCAGACTTATCTCCCGAACCGAAACATCGCCTTTTATTTTGCGAAGGTTGTTCTGTTTTTCTTCCGGCAATCCCATGGCCGTCATTTCGGGAATAATCGTAAAACCTCCGTTGTAATCGACAATATTGATAAGCGTATCCAGACTTCCCGATTCATAGTTTACCGTTCGTTGCCGATCACTCTCCCGTTTCCTCTTACAGAGCGATTCAACCTGCCCGCGCAAGCAGTGAATATTATCCAGAAGCCACAGTTTCCGGATATCAATATTGCCGAGGTCTATTTCTTCTTCGTCAAAAGATTTATCTTCAGAAGAAACATAGGCATAAAATTTTTCATAATAGATAGGGATTTCAAGTAAGAGCGGACTTTTCAACGGGGTGGCGGCCAGTCCGCCGTCAATCTTGCCGTTCACGATGTGCTCGACCATAACGGAGGTGGGAAGTTCCTGCATCATCAAATTTATTCCCGAATCCGAATCGCCGACAAGCCTCAGCAGTTCCGGGACAAGATACGTTGCGACAGTAGGAATTATACCCAATCTAAAATCTCCGGTCAGGATGTCTTTTTCGTTATTTACAAGCTCTTTTATCTGATTGAAATGATAAATGGATATATGCGCCTGTTTTATGATTTTCTTCCCGATTTCAGTTGGCACAACCGGCTGTACCATCCGGTCGAAAATTTTTACATCCAACTCGTCTTCAAGTTTCTGAATCATCATACTTAATGTAGGCTGTGTGACACAACAAGATTCCGCCGCTTTCGCAAAACGCCTGTAATTGTCGACTGCAATGATATACTCTAATTGTTGAATTGTCATATCTTTATTGTTTTTTATTGATAAAATCGATACAAATATAAAAATAATCAATTAAATAACAAGCATAAAATATGATTATATTGTGCATCATAAAACAAAAATATGATTATATTTGCACCGTAGAAACAAAATAATTTATTAACCACCAAAAATTATAATTATGAGTACAAAAAATTTTATCGGTTTAGAGTTAGATGCAACGCAGGCAACAATAAACAGTCTCAATGGACTTTTGGCAAATCTTCAGGTATACTACACGAATCTGAGAGGATTACATTGGGATATCAAAGGCGATAAATTCTTCGAATTGCACGAACTTTACGAAGAATATTACAATCATGAAGCTTCGGCAATTGATGAAGTTGCGGAACGTATTGTCAAATTGGGAGGACATCCGGAAAACCGCTTCTCGGAATATCTGAAAACATCCGATATTCAAGAAATCAACAGCGTATCCGATTGGGAAGTCGGGTTAAACAATATTGTTTCTTCATTGAAAACATTATTGGAAAAATACCATAACCTGCTTAAACAGGCAAATGAAACAAGCGACGCCGGCACAGCTTCGTTAGCAATTAAACAAATCTCGAATATCGAAACCAACTTATGGAAGTTGACGGCATATTTGGGATAATAAAGTTTTATGGCTTCGTTATGGGGTCAAAGGGGAGTGTTGTCCCTTTGTGATATCCTTTACTTTCGGCTTTGAAAAATCGTATGCCGGACTGAATAGAATCACAGGCTCCACTCGAAGCCGTCTTTCGTATCTTTCACCCTGAACCCGAAAGCCGACATTTCGTTTCTTATTTTGTCGCTTGTCGCCCAGTCTTTGTTTTCTTTAGCCTGCTGACGCATTGACAGCAGGAGGTCGACCGCCTTTTTATAAGCTTCATCGTTACCGTTCGACGCGGTAACGGTATTTGCCTGCAATCCGAGTATATCTTCAATGAACAATCCGAATACGGATTTTAATTCTTCAAGGTCGCCGGCAGAGATAGTTCCGTTACCGTCGTGTACGGTGTTAATCGCTTTACTTGCCTCAAAAAGATGAGCTATCACAACCGGCGTATTCAGATCGTCGCACATCGCCTCCTCGCATTTATTGCGCAGACCTCCCACCGCAACCGACGAAGCGCCCGACGGAGCGAGTTTCTGTAAATGCGCATAAGATTCAAGCAGCCGTTCCAGTCCTTTTTCGGCGGCTATCAGGGCTTCGTTACTGAAATCCACCGTACTGCGGTAATGCGCCTGAAGGATAAAGAAGCGTATCGTCATCGGAGCGTAAGCTTGTGTCAGAAGTTCATGATTACCGGTAAAAAATTCCTCCAGCGTAATAAAGTTATGAAGGGATTTACCCATTTTTTGACCGTTTATCGTTATCATGTTGTTATGTATCCAGTAATGTACTATGTCATCTCCCTGCGATGCGACCGCTTGTGCAATTTCACATTCGTGATGGGGAAAAATAAGATCCATACCGCCGCCATGTATATCGAAACGCTCGCCCAGATATTTCTTCCCCATCGCCGTACATTCGCAGTGCCATCCTGGAAACCCGTCGCTCCATGGCGACGGCCAGCGCATGATATGTTCCGGTTTAGCCTTCTTCCAGAGGGCGAAATCCACCGGGCTGCGTTTCTCATCCTGCCCCTCCAACTCACGGGTTGTATTGAGCATATCTTCAATATTACGGTTCGACAGTATCCCGTAGCGGTGATTTTTATTATATTTCTCTACATCGAAGTATACGGAGCCTTCACTTTCATAGGCATATCCATTTCCCAAAATCTTCTTCACAAGTTCTATTTGTTCAATGATATGACCGGAGGCATGCGGTTCGATGCTCGGCGACAACACGTTGAGTCGCTCCATGGCCTTGTGATAGCGCAACGTATAATACTGTACGATCTCCATTGGTTCCAGTTGTTCGAGCCTTGCTTTCTTTGCGATTTTATCTTCGCCGTCATCCGCATCGCGCTCAAGATGTCCCACGTCGGTTATGTTGCGCACATAACGGACTTTATATCCCAAATGCCCCAAAAAACGAAATAAGACGTCAAATGTTACGGCAGGGCGTGCATGCCCCAAATGCGGATCGCCATAGACGGTAGGCCCGCACACATACATTCCTACATTGGGTTCGTGTAATGGTTTAAACAACTCCTTTTTCCTTGTCAGCGTATTGAAAATTACAAGTTTCATGTATACCTGTTTTAATGAACATTTTTAAATGGAAAACATCTTTTTTATGGATGCAAAATTAGCATAAAATTCTCAAATTACATACAAACGAATAAAAATTGTTTTTACTATCATTGAATCGTTACCCGATTATTTATTATTTTTGCGCCCGATAATCTTCAGATATGACGACAACGCCCAAAAAAACGCCTCCGCCCCTGCTTGCCTTAACGCCGGTATTGGTATTAGTCGGATTGCTGTATGTAGCAGTCGGAACGTTCGGCGGCGATACGCTCGACGGAGCAAGCCAGATTGTGCTTCTGACCTCCACTGCCGTCTGTATCCTGTTAGCTGTTATATTTTGCGGCACGCAGTGGAAAGACATTGAGCATGCAATCGTGAATAACATTACCGGCGTCGCTTCGGCATTATTGATACTGTTATTGATAGGCGCTTTGTCGGGCGCATGGATGATCAGCGGGGTCATTCCTACGCTTATTTATTACGGTATTAAGGTGATACATCCCGATTTTTACTTAGCGTCAACGTGTATTATCTGCTCGGCGGTATCGGTCATCACGGGTAGCTCGTGGACTACGGTAGCAACTATCGGCATCGCGTTATCGGGCATAGGCCTCGCCCAAGGGTTTTCTCCCGGATGGATCGGCGGCGCGATTATTTCCGGCGCTTATTTTGGGGATAAGATCTCCCCGCTGTCGGACACGACCGTACTGGCCTCTGCCGTTACCCGCACTCCTTTGTTTGTGCATATACGTTACATGATGTTAACCACCGTTCCGTCAATCGTCATTGCGCTCATCATTTATACGATCGCCGGCTTTTTCTATCGCACAGCGCCGACGGACGAACTTCTGACATTCTCCGAATCGTTAAAAAATACGTTCCATATCTCGCCATGGTTATTGCTTGTTCCCGTTTTGACGGGTTTCCTCATCATAAGGCGGATGCCTTCCGTAGCAACATTGTTCATCGCCTCTTTTATGGCGTGCATGTGCGCATTGATTTTTCAGCCGCATATATTAAACGACATTTCCGGCGTGGATGTTCCGGACATAACGTCACAATTCCGGGGTTTGCTTATTTCGGTATACGGCAGCACATCGGTAGATACGGGACACGCGGTATTGAACAATCTTGTCGCTACGCGCGGCATGGCCGGCATGATGAATACGATATGGTTGATTATCTGTGCCATGTGTTTCGGCGGGGCAATGACGGCAAGCGGAATGTTAGGGAGTGTCCTTTCCGTATTTCTACGTTTTATGAAAGACACGGTCGGCATTGTGGCGTCAACGGTTTTTTCAGGTTTGTTCCTCAACATTTGTACGGGCGACCAATACCTGTCGATTATCCTTACGGGCGATATGTATAAAGATATTTACCATAAAAAAGGATACGAATCCCGCCTGTTGAGCCGCACGACCGAAGATGGCGTCACCGTGACGTCTCCGCTTATACCCTGGAACACATGCGGCATGACACAGGCTACCGTGCTTGGCATCCCGACCCTGACTTATTTGCCGTATGCCTTTTTTAATATCGCAAGTCCTCTGGTAAGCGTTATCGTTGCGGCGACCGGATATAAAATAAAAACATGGAGACAATCCGATCAATAATGTACTGCAAAAATATAACGACAAGTCAAGAAGAATCCGTCATCTTTTTGTCTCCATTCATTTCTTATTATTTTTTCTGTCTGTCGACAACAATCGTTGAGCGGCAAATTTACCGGATATTGCAGCTAACGGCAATCCTCCGGCAGGGAATGTACATTGTCCTGCAACATAAAGATTTTGAACTCCGTCGATCGCACCTTTATGAATTTGTTTTTTTACATGGCCATATGGTATAAACGACATATAAGCGCCACGATATGAATTGCAATATTTATTAAACGTAAGAGGCGTCGCCACATTCGACATTTCAATTTTACCCTCTAACTCCGGAAATACATTTACAATCCCTCCTGTCACCCACTTTGCGATACGTTCTTTTTCCAAATTATATTCCCGTATGGAATTTTCTTTGAGAGATTTCCAGAAATCAAATTCATTTTCGGTTAATAAAACGGTCATTACGGTCTTTCCGTCCTGAACGAATTTCGGATCAAAATGATATGTTTTCACATTAAAAAAACTCAACTCCGTCTTATTTATACGCAATGGTTTTTCAGGCTGAATATAAATATTGTGAGGATATGAGCCGATATCGGCAGAAACGCCCAGTCCAACATAAGTCCCGGTTAAAATCATATAATTATGTAGCTCGGCAAAACGTTTTTCAAAAAACTTATCCGGATATTTAGCGTCAAGAAGTCGATTCAGTAACATATCCGCATCTACGGCCGAGATAATGTAATCAGCCGTCAACTCCCGCTCTTCCCCTTTCATCCGAATACCCGCGGCTTTACCGTCACGAACAATTATCTTATCGACTGTTTTATCCAGATGTATCTTTCCGCCTAAATCTTCAAAAAACCGCTGCATCCGCTTTACAAATTCCAAAGACCCACCCGCCGGCCATCCACCGTCGCCCGATGTTCTTATCCCCAATGAATAAAATAACGTATATGCCGGCAATACGGTAGGGAAGACGCACGATAACAGTTGACGTATAACGGGCGACTCAAACTCTTGCAGATAGTCGTTAATAGTCATAAGTTCCGTTTTCTTATCCGGCTTCCCGGAGCGAACCAATTTCCATATCAACGACAAAAAGATCAACGGGTTCGCTTGCTCAAACGGCTTATCAATAGGGACATTAAGATTCTGAAATCGCCGGATATCTTTTATTAATTTACGGATTGCCGCTTTATCATCAGGCGAGATATCCAATAACGCACATTCCATCCTCTTTAAATCCGAATACAAATGGTACATCTTACCTTCATAAATCGTTGATGCAAGTTTTTCCGTATTATAAACCGGAACATCGTCGCCCAATGCCCTGCACGTCCGCCATATATTATGAATTCCCGTTCCCGGACGGGTGCCTGTAAGCCATTGTATACATCCGTCTATATGGAAGCCTTGACGATTCCAACCCGTACAATTGCCTCCCACGATGGAATGCGCTTCGAACATCTCTACATCCAAACCCGCCAGACGCACATATATTCCGGCAACCAGCCCCGACACACCTGTCCCTATTACAAATACCGTCCTGTTCTTCATATATTTTCTTACCCGATCTTAGCAATAAGTTCCATAAATAACAGACACATCTTTTCCGCCGCCCGTTCGGCCGCTTTCACGACATCTCCCCCGTCATTCGTAAAATCATCAGCAAAATGATACCCTTCGTTCGCGATCACCGACATGCCGAACACACGCAACCCGGCATGACGGGCAACGATGACTTCCGGTACCGTACTCATCCCGATGGCATCCCCTCCTGCCCTGCCATAAAAAGCATATTCGGCAGGCGTTTCGAAAGATGGCCCCGTCAGTCCGACATATACCCCTTTTTTCAACGGTATATCATGCAACGCGGCAAGTTCCTCCGCGCAACGTATAAATTCCCGGTCATAAACCCGCGTCATATCGGGAAAACGCACGCCGAACACATCGTCGTTCTTCCCGATAAGAGGATTCGGCAACATGTTGATATGGTCGCAGATAATCATCAGATCGCCCACCTTAAATGCACTATTAATCCCTCCTGCCGCATTCGACACAAACAAATTTTTCACGCCCAGGCATTTCATCACACGTATCGGAAATGTCACCTGTTGCATCGTATATCCTTCGTAATAATGGAAACGTCCCTGCATAGCTAACACCGGTTTTCCCTTTAACGTTCCGCAGATAAGATTCCCCTTATGCCCCATTGCAGTAGAACGCACGAATCCGGGAATATCGCAGTATGGGATTACCACTGCGTCCCGTATCATGTCGGCCAACATACCAAGCCCGCTCCCCAATATGATCCCGGTTTCAGGATTCCCGCCTGTTTTCGACGATATATAATCCGCCGCCGCCCGATAATTTATTTCCATTACAGTACATTTTATATATTCCGCAAATTTTACCAACAGCAAACTGCTGTCAATAAGCCTCTTGTGTATTATCGACGGACTTTATCTCTATCGTATAATTTCCCGGCGGCAGACATCCCAGGTAAATGAACGGCGCATCTTTCACTTTTGTCGTTTTCTGCACAGCGCCGTTGTTTTTCACTTCGTATTTGTTCGATAACAAAGGGAGATAAACTTCACTCTCCATATTCGCCGGCGTTGTCAGTAGCATACGATATTCTCCGTCTTTATTTTCAATCTCCAGGCGTATCTCTCCTTTTATTGTGGGGATCGCCGCCTTTGC
>JAIRMH010000142.1 GCA_031258835.1 Tannerella sp. | reverse complement strand
CAAGTTATTATACATTCGATTACGATAATGCGTCCATTGTTTCATCGGGAGGAGATATGGGATACAGGGGGATTATTAACAGGGAGAAAATAGCGGCGGATGCGCAAAAACTGTCGTTTTTGGCAGGCGTTTTTTTTCGATATGGAGGATTTTTTAAAAATACGGATGGCAATTATTCCGTTATAATCCCTAACTCGCTTAGTACGGCAAAAGAATATATGGATATTCTAAATGAATTTGGTTGCAAGGTTAAAAAAATTCCGGAAGAGCATAAAATCATCTTTAGCGTTTCGGATAAAATTGCAAACCTTACGCATTTGCTATACGGGTTGTTTATTAAAACATCAGCAGGAATAATAGCTTTCTGAATATATGAATGCAATAACAAAAGATTCGTCATTGAATGTGAAATAATATAATTCTTTATTTTAGAAAACATGCACAAACTACACCTTTTTCTTATCATTTGCCTCCTCGTTTCCTGTTCTGCGCGTTATTCTCCGGGAATAGAAGAAGTATTGCAACAGGCCGGCGACAATCGCGGCGAACTGGAAAAAGTATTGAAGCGTTACGGCAAAAATCATGCCGACAGCCTGAAACTGCGTGCAGCGGAGTTTCTGATAGTAAACATGCCGGGGAAGTACTCGGAATACTACGACGCGCCGTGGAACGATGTGGCCACGACGTGCCTTCGCTGGACCAGTTCCTCGGACAAACAAATAGTACTGGACGTCTATCGCTTGGGTGACCCGGTAAAACGGGAAGATGTGAAATATATTGCCGCCGAATACCTGGTCAACAATATTGAGATAGCGTTCAAAGTATGGCAGGAGCAACCGTGGGGGAAGTATGTCCCGTTCGATATTTTCTGCGAGGAGATACTGCCTTACAGGGTGAGCGTCGAATCATTGGAAAACTGGCGGGAAAAAGCCCTTGCCAGTTTTGCCGATCTGAACAGGTCGTTTAAGAAAGATTCAACTATCACGGCGGTCGAGGCTTGCAGCATGGTCAATGCCCTGTTGCCACAGTTCAGACTGGATAAGGATTTTCCGCCTATGAACTATTCACAGCTAATGGCTTCTACCAGAGGCTCCTGCGATGCAATGGCGGCGCTGGCTGTTTTTTCCATGCGGGCGCTGGGTATTCCCGTAACAGAGGATTTCACCATACAGTGGCCCCTCCTGAACAGCGGTCATTCGTGGAACGCTGTTTGCGACAGTTCCGGACGGCATATTTCCTTTATGGGAACCCAATCCCATCCGGGACAGCCACATCAGGGAAGCGCTTATACCAAGAGCAAAGCCTATCGGAAAATGTTTGCCCGTCAAAACAATATCCCGACGGAAGAAGCGCATATCCCGCCGGCATTGAATAATCCTCACATAAAAGATATTTCGTACGAATATGCAGGATGCGCGGATATTTCCGTTCCCGTCCGATTCCCGGCTACCGTCCATACCGGTTACGCTTATCTTGCCGCGTTGATCGCTACCGGAGAGAAGATGCAGTGGGAACCTGTTGCGTGGGGAAAAGTAGAAAACCGGCATATTTATTATGCTTCCGTAGTAAAAAAACTGTTGTACCTGCCCGTGTATTATACCGATCGCCGACAGACGCCTGCCGGATACCCCTTTTATTTGGACGAATCGGGCAACATCCAATACTTTGAAGCGGACAGTTCATACAGGGAGGTGGTATTGTACGAGAGAGGCGCGTATTATAACCATATAATAACGGACAGAATGATACAGGGACGTTTTGAAGGCGCTAACCGGCGTGATTTTTCCGATGCGCAAACATTGCATGTGGTCACAGCGCCCATGCCGTCTTTTAATGAGGTCGAACCGGAACGTCTTGCCGCTTGCCGTTACGTTCGTTATGTTTCTCCGCTGCAAGGCTTTTGTAATGTAGCCGAAATAGAGTTTTACGGCGCCAATGGAAGCGTATTGAAGGGAACGCCCATAGGTAGCACCGGCTCATACCGCCATGGCATGATGACATTTGAAAAAGCATTCGACGGTAATACGGCAACCTTCTACGACGCTTTGAGTGACGACCATTCGTGGACAGGCATGGATTTCGGCAAAAGAAGGGTTGTCGGAAAGATACGGTATCACCCCCGCAAAAACGTTATGAGTATTGATCCGGGGCAAACTTGCGAACTGTTCTATTGGAATGGAACGGAATGGCAGTCGCTGGGAGAGCGGGTAGCCCGGGACGCCTGCCTGTCGTTTAGGATTCCGGACAATGCCTTGTTTTACCTGCGAACCGTTGGCGAACCAACCGGTAACGCATCCGTATTCGCGATGGAAAACGACAAGCAAAAATGGTTGTTTAAGGACGTCATTAATACATTGCCATTACCTTAGCTGCACTGATAGAGAAAATAATAGTAATAACAAGTAAAAAAATAAATAATCGTATGACAAAAATCATGATCTTTTTAAGCGTTTTATTGGCTGCTTGTGTGGCGAATTATTCTCCGCCGCCTGTCAGCGTCTATGACCTTCGTTGCGAAAACCTGACGAATCCGTTGAGCATCGACAGTCATACTCCTCATTTGAGTTGGAAAATATATTTTAACGGAAACGGCGGCAAGCAAACGGCTTACCAGATATTGGCGGCTACCGACAGTACATGGCTGCAGGAAGATAAGGCCGATTTGTGCAATACCGGCAAAGTCGCGGAACCGTTGTCGGTCATGATACCGTATCCGGGCGAAAAATTGGAAGAAAGGGCGCTGGTTTATTGGCGTGTCCGCGTATGGGATGAAAAGGACAAGGCGTCGCAGTGGAGCCAAACGGCGTGTTTCGGCACGCCCCTGTCCGATTCGGAACTGCGGGAAGCCGATTATATAGGTTTTCCGAAAGATACCGGAAATCCGCAAAGCCCTCTGCTGAGAAAATCATTCGAATGGAACGGAGAGGGCAGGTGTCTCTTATATGTCAATTCACTGGGTTATCACGAAGTCTATTTGAACGGGGAAAAAGCAGGCGAGCAGGTACTTGTTCCGGCCGTTACGCAAATGGATAAACGGTCGTTGTACCTGACTTATGACGTAACTCCTTACCTGAACAGGGGAAACAACGAACTTGTCATCTGGCTGGGGCAGGGGTGGTATCGTCCGGGATTGCCGGGCGCTGTTTATGAAGGCCCTTTGGTAAAAGCGAGACTGGATCTGTATCGGTATGGTCAATGGCAGGCTTTGTGTCTTACCGATACATCGTGGCAGGCGACAGAAAGCGGTTTTTCGAGTATAGGAAGCTGGCAGTGGCAGCAGTTTGGAGGCGAGCGGATAGATGCTTCCGCCGTACCTGCAAATATGAGCGCTTCCGCCCTCGACCAACTGAAATGGCGTCCTGCCGTAGTTGTTCAGGCGCCGGAACATGTCGTATCGCCGCAAATGACGGAAAGCAACTTCATCACCGATAGCCTCAAACCTTCCGGCATTAAGAAACTGTGCGACAGCGTATGGCTCGTCGATATGGGCAAAAACATGACGGGATGGGCCGGCATCAAATTTGCCGGCTTGCAAAAAGGACAGGAAATAACGATAGAATACGGCGACCAGCTGGATGACAGCGGAATAATGGTAGATCAGGCGCAGAAGGACTGTTATGTCGCCTCGGGCGCGCAAAAAGAATATTTTTGCAACAAATTCGCTTATCACGGTTTCCAATACGTCAGGATCTCCGGGATAACGGCGCTTTCCCCGGATCATATTACGGGTTATTTTATCCGTACCGGATTCGAAAATTCATCCTCATTTCAATGTTCCGACAGTGACCTTAACGCTATCCACGATATGATACAATACACGCTTCAATGCTTGAGCCTGGGCGGGATAATTGTAGATTGCCCCCATTTGGAAAGATTGGGATACGGCGGCGATGGCAGCGCTTCTACTGCAACCGCGCAAACCATGTTCAATCTTTCTCCGCTCTATACCAACTGGCTGGCGGCATGGGCAGATTGCCAACGGGACGACGGATGGCTGCCTTATGCCGCACCTTATCCATACTGGTGCGGAGGAGGCCCCTACTACAGCGGCTTTATGATTACCGCATCGTGGCAAACTTACCTCAACTACGGGGATGTACGCTTGATTGAAAAATATTATCCGGCCATGCAACGCTGGCTTGGTTATGTGGAAAAATATTCCTCCAACGGATTACTGGAACCCTGGCCGGACAAATGGTATCTCGGCGATTGGGCAGGGCCGGACGGATTAGACCAGAGCGACAGGCGAACGGTCGATCTGGTCAGCAACAGTTTTATCAGCATCTGCTATGGGATGATGGAAAAAATCGCACTCCGGATCGGTCGTAACGACGATGCCCAACGTTATGCGACAGCCAATGAACGGTTGAAGAAAGAAATACATAAACATTTCTATGACGAAGATAAGCATATCTATGCTACCGGCTCGCAGATCGATCTGGCGTTTCCCCTTCTTGCCGGGGTTACACCGACGCCTCTTGTCCCCGCGGCGACCCAAAGCCTGATCCGTGAAACGGAAAATAGAAAAGGACATTTTTTCTGCGGCCTTGTCGGTATCCCGACGCTTACCGAGTGGGCTATCAAGAATAACCGGCCGGATTTCATCTATGGCATGTTGAAAAAGAAAGACTATCCGGGCTATCTCTACATGATTGAAAACGGAGCTACCACCACCTGGGAACATTGGGAAAACTGGAAAACCTCCTGGAGCAGAAGCAGGATTCATAACTGCTACAATGGCATTGGCCTGTGGTTTTATCAGGCCGTCGGCGGTATCCGGCCAGACGAAAACGACCCCGGATATCGAAAAATATGGGTCGAACCGCAAATACCGAAAGGCGTTACATGGGCAAAAACCTCAAAAGATACGCCTTACGGCAGATTGAACTGCGACTGGACTTTAAACGGGAATATCCTGGAACTGTCTTTAGCCGTGCCCCACGGAAGCGTCGCATGTATCGTTTTACCTCAACAGGCAAGCGAATACGTTTTGAACGGAAAAAAATCATCCGGCAATCGCGATCCTATCGTTACGGTTGAAGGCGGATTACATAAAATAACCTATTTATATTCATCCAAATGAAAAAGATAATCACTTCTCTTTGTATTGTTTTTATGGTGGTTCGGATGGGCGCCGACGAAAGTTACGTCCAGCAACCATCCGTACGGGACTATTCCTACATGTGGTGGGCCGAAGGTTTTTACGGCTCTAAACGACAGGTAAACATCCAGACCGGATACTATGGTTTGGCCGTTGATGCCATTGCCGGCGGTATCGTGCGGCTGGGAGCGCTGGCCACGCCTCCCACGGAAACCGAGGCGTTGTCGCAGGACAACAGTCTGATAGACGCACTTCCGAAAGTGGAAATGAATTATACCGTTATTGCGGGCGGACAATCCTACAATTTCCAAAATGTTGACGCGGTAGAAGGAGGTAATAACTCCACCCGTATTCTTGAAAGCGGACGGTACATGCAGCGGCTGGATTTGATGTACCTCACTTTTGCGGGTAACGGCAACCTGCGGGGACGAATGGAGGTCGCCTGTATGACGGAATTTCTTTCACTTTCTTTTGAGGTCTATTCCGCCGTATCCATCAACAACGCCCAACTCGTCTTTTCTATCAAACTGCCCGATGCATATTCCGGATGGACGCCAAGCATGAACGGACGGGCGCTCACCGTTACCGGGACGGGACAGCCGGGCGTCACTTTTATGATACCGGGAAATGGCAACGCCACTATCGCGCGGAGTGGCCAAACGGCTATTTTCACCGCCGCCGGCATCACTGTTCCAGCCAAGCAATTTGTTGGCTTTTCGGTGATCGTCATGCCTTCCGTTAACGCTTCTCCGGCTGACGCCCTCCTGCACGACGCTCGCGAAAAAGTTACTATATCCGCCGTGCAGGTTTCGCCCGACAAGGGACGGCAACAGCCGACGAGTAATGTCACGGCAACAGGCTATAAAAGTATATCTTTAAATGATATGGTGACTCAAAGTTCCGATCCGGCGCAACAAAATATATACGACCGGCTTACTTTCACCTTAACCAACCATAGCGATAAAACCGTTCGAGTACCGGTGCAGTTCGTCAAGGGCGAACCGCTTCCGATTACGGGCTTGTCCCCCTTTTTAAGCGATACGGAAACAGGAGAGCCTGTCGGCGTACAAGTGCAGTTAACGAAAAACTGGCATTTTTACAGCGCCAGCAGCGGAACCAACCGTCCATGGGACGACCCTGCCCGCAACTGGGAAGGCGTATGGTATCACGGATACACCTTGATTGAAGCGCCTGCCCGAAGAAGCGTCGTTTACGATTATACCTGCCCCTTTGCACGCTACGGCAATGTCTTTGCCGTTAGTCATGCCCAACTTTGCTTAGTCGGATGGGGTGGACATCAGCAATGGGAAACAGCTGCATTGGGTTCCTTCGGCGAAAATTTCTGTTATAACGCTAATCAGTCATGGGGACAGTCTTTTCTGGGAGATATATGTCCTGCGCTCGTCACTTCGCGCATCAACAACGAACAGTATAATTGGACGCTCAATGTGGGAGCCGCCGATTTCTTAGTGTACCATACCTCCGATCATCAGCCCAAAATACTCTTCGCACGCATGCGTACCCGCTTTAAAAAGCAAGGGCCGGTAATAACCGAAGTCATTTATAACGGAATCACTGCCGACGGGACTATAGAAATGGAATACAAAGCCGAAATGGCGCGTACCGACGACGCCGCCAAAGCCATTCATTCCTTCAAATATACATTCCTCAAGGATGTAACCTTTTCCCGCCTTGCTTTTTATCAATTCGGTGCCGATGAATACAATGTCGGGATTTACAGCAAAATGGCGGTAGGCAACGACGCCGGTATCGTCGGCTTCAATATCGACGGATATGCTTTCAGCGGAGAGTTTAACGTTCCCAAAACATTGACCAATGCTTACTGGGTGAGCGGAAACATGCAGCGAATCGAAGTAGAAGGCGACGGTATGTGGTTTGCCTTTCTGGGCGGACAACCCCGTCCCGGAACCGATGGGGCAGGCGCCAACAAAGTATTGTCCGTTTTGGATTTTAAGGCAACGATGAACGGAACGGAATACCATAAACCGGCATTCAATATTCGTACTACCAACACCTTATATCCCGGCGCGTTGATTGAACTTTGCCCTCCTGCTGCGGTAGGAAATACGATTGCAGCCGGTAGCGTCGTGGAAGGGTCTGTCGCTTTTATCAATCTGCCGGCTCACAAAAACGATTATTACGGTCCGAGTAAAGTGTTGAACCTGATACCAGAGAGCGATTACGCCTCATGGAAATTAAGCCATTTATACGCTACCCAAACCAAAATGAAAGCGACAGCCACGGTAGGCGCCGTAGCAAGACATATGCCTTGCGAACTGGTCGCCACAGGCAATGACGGCGGCACGGTTTGCGAGTTTACCGTCAGCGGGGGAATCGGTTACGTGCCGGTAACCATTAAAAACCTTCCCGGATATTCCGGATGGCAATTGCAGCAATGGCAAAACAGCCAATGGATCAATGTCGACCAGGCAGTGCACGGCAACGACTGGTGGCAGGCATGGTATGACACCGAAACAGCCGCCTACGAATTGAGCTATACCCTTCCTCATACAGGCAAAAACGATGTGATACGGTATAGGCTGGTGAAAAGCGGCGGCTCCGGCGCTGTTCCCGTTCCCGATCAGGTAACGACCTTGCAACTTTTCCCGAATCCGACAAACAACCGATTTTATTTCAAATGGTCCAATCTGTCCAAAGAACCGGCAGTCATTGAAATATTTGACAGTTCCGGGAGATTGGTTTTATCCCGGTATATCTCGGATGTTGATAGCGGAATCGATGTATCGAAACTGCCGGAAGGAATATATATCGTCAAAATATGCAATAAAAATACAACTTGCGGCGTCGGTAAAATAATTGTCAAGCGTTAGCGCCTTATGCCCACCCTGACAATCCCCAAGTTTCGGGAAAAAGATTAAATACGGTAGCAAAAGCGCCTGATTTTTATTTTATACGCTTGGAAAACTCAAGTTTTTCATATAACTTTGACCCGTATTTAAACGATAAAACATGAATAAATTACCACAATTACCGCAATACAAGCAGATTTATGAAGATTTGAGAACACAGATAGCTTCAGGCGCTTACATCCCCGGCGACAAGTTGCCTTCCGAGCATGGTTTATCCATTAAGTATAATGTGGCGCGTCTTACTGTACGAAAGGCTTTGGAGCAGTTAGCTTCCGATGAGCTTATCGTTCGTCATCAAGGAAAATGCAGTGTTGTAAAAGGAACTCCCAAAGGAATCGGTATATTGTCGTTAATGAGCACTACAACTGCACTTGACAGTACGAATCTTACTACGCGTATAACGATGAAACCGGAGTTGCGCAGTTGGAACGAAGCATTTACTTTTTCTATTGAGCCGCAGGAAGAGGCGGCGGGATGTATCTATTTTGAACGGCTGCGTTTGATTGACGAAGCGCCTGTGTTTTATGATATAACGATGCTTCCGAATATCAATTTGCCGCACTTCCTGAATTATGACATGGAAAATAAATCTTTGTTTGATACGTTGCGCACCAAATATCAGATAGTTGTTACCGGAGGTGTACAGCAAATTTTTGCGATAAGGGCGGATCAACGCCTGCAGAAATCGTTTAATATAAGTGCAGCCCATCCGGTATTGCAGCTTAACAGGAAGATTGACACGAGCCGTTCCGGTTTTCACATTTACAGTCAGGTCTTTTGCGTAACGCAACGTTATGGCCTTATCGGGACATTTTAAGAAACATCTGAATTTGGCTTGCAAATGTCGTAAATGTTTTGTAATATTGCACCGATAAACATAAATTGTAACATTATGAATACTTATGACGATCTGGAAAAGTTGAAAAAACTTTTGGACGAAGGTGCGATCACGCAGGATGAATATGAACGTGAAAAAGCGCGCCTGTTATCTGTGCACTATTCCGTTCATCATGCAGGATGGGATGTTGGTATTGATGAGAAATCCGTTGTCGCACTTATGCAGGCATCTCAATTTTTTTCAAGTTTTATCGCCCCGTTAGTTATATGGCTTCTATTCAGAAAAAAAAGCCTGCTTGTTGATGAGGCGGGTAAGAGCATCCTTAACTTTGAGCTTAGCTACCTGATTTATTCTCTGGGGTTGTGTCTGACTTGTGTCGGGATTTTTCTTATACCTGTTGTGGCGATACTCATGACTGTATTTATTATTATTGCCATAATAAAAGCTATTAACGGAGAGGTATGGACATATCCTCTTTCTATTCCTTTCCTGAAATGAATATCCGTTTTATTTTAGAAGAGAATAAGAATGAGAGAGCAAATGAAAAAGTATGTGATAGATATGAAAGTGGTGGAGAATGTACGTCTCCATCCTAAATATTGCTTGTTGAAACTTACGGCAGACTGTAGACTGCCGGAGATGATACCCGGGCAGTTTGTTCAGGTTCGTGTTGACGGTTCTCCGCAAACGTTTCTTCGCCGTCCTGTATCCATTAATTTTGTTGATAGGCAAGCGAACATGCTCTGGCTTTTTATACAATTGGTAGGCGAAGGAACACGGCGTATGGCGGAATATCGTGCCGGTGATAGCATGAATATTATACTTCCGCTGGGAAATGGATTTTCCGTACCGCAGATATCCGTTAGTGCAAGCCTGCTTCTCGTAGGCGGTGGCGTAGGTACGGCTCCGATGCTTTATTTCGGTGATATATTGAAAAGTATAGGTTTTAAACCTGAATTTCTGCTTGGCGCACGTTCGAAAGACGATATAGTGCAACTCGCAGCATTTGAAAAGACCGGTACGACTTATCTTACGACGGAAGACGGTTCGTTGGGCGAAAAAGGATTTGTGACCGATCATACCATCCTGAAAAAGAAAAATTTCGACCGGATATATACCTGCGGGCCTAAACCTATGATGTTTGCCGTGGCAGGATATGCAAAAACGATGGGTATATCATGTGAAGTTTCGCTTGAAAATATGATGGCGTGCGGGATAGGAGCATGCTTGTGTTGCGTTGAAAAGACCGTGAAGGGAAATGTGTGCGTATGTACGGAAGGGCCGGTGTTTAATGTAAATCAATTGACATGGCGGATTTGACGACTAAAATAGGAACGATGACAATGAAAAATCCGGTCATGACGGCGTCCGGAACCTTCGGGTATGGAACTGAATATTCGGATTTTATAGATATTTCCCGGATAGGCGGTATCATCGTGAAAGGTACTACCATACAGCCGCGTGAAGGAAATCCTTACCCGCGTATGGCGGAAGTGTCTTCGGGCATGCTTAATGCCGTAGGTCTGCAAAATAAAGGGGCCGATTATTTTATAAAGGAGATTTACCCCGTGATCCGTGAGATTGATACGAATATGATTGTTAACGTAAGCGGCTCGTCGATTGATACGTATGTTGAGTGCGCCGAAAAAATGGCGGCGTTAGAACATATACCTGCTATCGAACTGAATATCTCCTGCCCGAATGTGAAGCAGGGCGGAATGGCTTTCGGAGTATGCGCTTCGTCGGCCGCCGAAGTTGTTCGCGCAGTTCGTACAGTTTATCCTAAAGTGTTGATCGTTAAGCTGTCTCCAAATGTGACGGATATAACCGAGATAGCCCGTGCGGTTGAGGCGGAAGGTGCAGATTCCGTCTCGCTTATCAATACGATGCTTGGCATGGCGATAGATGCGGAAAAACGTAAACCTGTTTTGTCGACAATTACCGGCGGACTTTCCGGCCCGTGTGTGAAACCTGTAGCTTTGCGTATGGTATGGCAGACAGCGCGGGCAGTTAAAATACCGGTGATTGGACTTGGCGGTATATCTTCATGGAAAGATGCCGTTGAATTTATGCTTGCCGGAGCTGCTGCCGTACAGATAGGAACATATAATTTTGTGGACCCTGCTATCTCGATGAAAGTTGTTGACGGCATGAACGATTATTGTGACCGGCATGGTTTTCTGTCGGTTCGCGAAATAACAGGAGCGCTTGAATGATTAGTGAGATGACGGAAAGCAGAGATGGGAAAAATAGATAAGTAAAAAAAACGAAAATTGTAAATAGGGGTGGCGGGAATGATATGAAAAGTGGAAATGGAAATGATATGAAAAAATGTTCGATAGGTTGTTTTTTGATTTTTTTCTTTAATTTGGGAGGCGTATCTCAAACTATTCATATTCCGGACAGGGAATTTAAGACTTTTCTGGTAGCACATTTCGACTCCGATGGAGATGGAGAAATATCGGAGCAGGAAGCAAAGGCTGTTACACGAATGAAATTCTCTCCCGAAAAGGCATCTTCTATTGAAGGAATCGCCTGTTTTACGGAGTTGGAAGAATTGGACTGTTCGCCGGTAAGCCCATTCGTTAAAGGTCAACTTACGTCAATTGATATAAGCCGAAACCGGTTGCTTAGAAAATTATATTGTGATAACAATCGTTTAGATACGCTTGATATTAGTAACAATCCGTTGTTAACAGACCTGAATTGCCGGAATAACCTTATCAAAACGCTTGATGTGAGCCGTAATCCGGCGCTGGAGGAGTTGATTTGTGATAATAATGAAATAGAAGTGCTTGACGTTAGTATGTGCGGCTCGCTGACTTATCTTAGTTGTAGCCGAAATAAACTCGCCTCGTTGAACGTCGGCGTTTGTGCGATCTTGCGTTTTCTGGATTGTTCGGGAAATATCCTTACGACGCTTGATGTCGGCGATAATCTCGCTTTGTGGAAGATAAATTGTTCGCATAACCGGCTGACGAAATTAGATGTGAGCCGTAATTCGGCACTTAACGATTTGGATTGCGGGAGTAATCGTATTGATACGCTTGACGTTCGTCATAATACCTCTTTATGCGAACTGGAATGTAGTATAAACAAACTGACGACGCTCGACGTAAGCCGCAACGAAAATATAAAAAAATTATATTGTAACGCTATGCCAACGTTGCAAGCCATTTATTTTAATAAAAAGAATGATATCCATAAAATAAGTTATTCAAAAGAAACCGTCGTTCTTTATGCCGTTAATGAAGCGGGTATGGCTGAAATTACCGTTTTTGAACGGGAAGAAGAAATGCTTACGTTAGTAACTCCCGTACAGGAATCATCGAAAGAAAAACTTCACAGTGCAAAGTCCGCCGGACGCGAAAAAAAAGGTGCTGCATACAGGGACGAGGAACGACGCAGATATACCGGCGAAGAAATGAGCGAATCGGAGCGGAAAAAACAGGAAGTGCGCCGAATGGCGGAGGCAAATCGTCATTATACCGAAATCAAGTCTGCAGAAAAAGAGAATAAACGGGAAGAATTACGCTCGTTTGCAGGTAATATTTTGTTCCGCGATTCGGTTTTTAACGCTTATGCCGTGTCAAATTTTGATGCGGATGGCGACGGCTTTGTTTCCGGGCAGGAAGCGAGAAACGTTAAAATCGTTGATTGCCGGGACATGGGGATATCGTCGCTCGAAGGAATAGAATATTTCACATCGCTCGAAATGCTTGTATGCCGACAGAATAGAATTACGGAACTGAATCTGGATTTTAATCCTTTGCTTAAAACACTCGATTGTAGCCGTAATAAGTTGAACAGGCTTGATATAAAGGGAAATCATATATTGACAAGTTTGTGTTGTTCAAATAATAACTTAGTCGTTATTGATGTCGGTCAAAATGCTTTGTTGACGGAATTGCGATGCCGTTCGATACGCCTCATAGCGCTTGACGTAAGTAAAAATACGAATCTTACGACATTGGAATGTGGCCATAATCACCTTGAAACGCTTGATTTGAGCAGGAACTTTTCGTTAGATAGCCTCATGTGTAATGATAATAAGTTGAGAGGAATAGTCGTAGGACATCTCGATGGGCTTGTAAAACTTGACTGTAGCGGCAACCTGATGGAAAATCTTCTCGTCTCCCGCAATAAGATGTTGAAAGAACTTAATTGCAGCAATAACCGGATATCTTCGATAGATGTTTCGGAAAACAGAGCGCTTGTCACACTTGATTGCGGTAATAATTTACTGACATACGTAGATCTGACAAAAAACCGTATGGTTGAAAATTACTATTGTTACGGCAACAGGATGGAGCGTATAGATGTCAACGAGATGCCGTCGGTGAAACATCTCAAATGTATGAGTAATCCGATGACGGAGATTGATATACGTACACATCCTTCGCTGAAGATTGTAGAACTTGCGCCAATGCCTTCGTTGAAAATTTTACATTGTAAAAGCATCTTTGCTTATACCTCGCTGGTTTATCCTTATACGACAAAAGTGGTTTTGGATAAAGGTAATTAAAACAAAATAAGATGATTAAGAAAAGCTTATTTTTTATGATGAACGGAAAGATAAAAGAAAATCGACTGAAATCGTACATCCTGCTGTTTTTTACGGCGTTTTGTATGTTTTTTATTACTGGTTGTTCGGACAAAAATGAACCGCCGACAAACCCCGAAATACCGGAACAACCGGAAAATCCCGGAGAACCGGATACGCCGGAAAATGTTACTTACGAAATCCTTAAAGAATATTCGTTTGGCGAACTGAAAAATGTAGAGAAAAATTTGGCCGGCAATGCTTTGGTATTCCCCAATATTATAGGTAATCAGGCAAAATATGAAGGCGACGTACAGATGCGCGCATACAAAGTAATGCTGAAAACAGATCATCCCGACGGCTCGGCGGCAAGAATAAATCTTTCGGGATTATTAATCGTTCCTCCGTCGGAGAATGGGCGTAAATATCGTCAGGTTATTGCACCTCCTTATACGTATATAATGAAAAATGAGGCGCCTACTTTGCGTATAGCCGACGATAGACTTGACCCTCATCTTATGTTCTGGTTGCTTGAAGCCTATAATTACGGTTATGCGGTAATGATACCCGATTATCCGGGTTTCGGCGATTCTTACGGGCAGTGTTTCATTCCTTACCTTGATAAAAAGGCGATGGTGCGTACGACATCCGAATATGTGGAAGCCGCTCGGTCTGTGCTTGAGAAAGAAAAGTACGAAAAGAAAGACGGGTTTATCATATCGGGATATTCGCTTGGCGCTTATGTATCGTTACTATTGACGCATGAGTTCGAGACAAACGCATCTAACAATATGGATGTCGATTTGCTGATCGTAGGGGGTGCGCCTTGTAACTTGCTTCAGGAAGCCAACATGATACGGTCGTCTTCTACAATGCCTCAGCCTTATCTGTTTCCGCTGGCATTGTTGGGATATAAGAAAAACGCTTATCCACATCTTCGGATAAATGATTATTTGAGAGAGCCTTATGCCTCTGAATCTGCTGTTTATCTTGATGGAGAACATGATTATTGGGATTTTTTTACAAATAACACATCGGATTTGTTTACCGAAAATTTTCTGAAAAATAACGGCATGGACGGGATGAATAAGATACTTGACGACAATAGTGCGAAACCATGGAAGAACCGTTGCGAATTTATCATGACCCATGGTTTGGACGATAAAACCGTATATTATGAACAAGCGAAGGACTTTGCCGATGAACAGAAGAAGTATGGCGGAAGCGTATCTTTCGGTTCAACCGCCGGAACGCATACGGATGCAGGTGTATGGTTTTTCCTGAGATTATATGTCGAACTGGGTAATTTCAATTAATCATACGGAGGGCGTAAATCATGGATGAATAAAGGTTTTTATGTTGTATAACATAATTTATAAACATATTTTTCGTTTAATTAATGGCGAATTATTTACGATATCGGCAAAATAAAGTACTTTTGTCGCCGTTTATGGAATATGAATGAATCAGAGAGTCGATTTGTTTTAAAATCGGTATTCTGGAAATAAGGGAAACGGAAATGGGATATATTAGTTGTTGTTTATATATTCGGTATTGTTTAACGAAAAATTTTATTATGAAGATTAGAACTTCTGTTCTCTACGTTGTTGCAGGGTTGTTTTTTCTTTCTGCGGAGACAGATCAGGCGAATCTGGCGGAGGGTTATCGTCCGGGAGATATTGCTCCGGGAATAAAGTCGTTGGGAATGGATGCGGATATCGCGTTTTCAAACAATTCCGGCTATTATACGTTATTGCATTTTTGGGCGGCTTATGATGCTGCTTCCCGTATGCAGAACGTACAATTATGGAATAAATTAAGTTATGACGGTTGGTTGCCGGTAAAAATGATTTCGGTATCTTTGGATGAATTGGAATCTATTTTTGTTGAAACCGTAAAAACCGATAAATTAGAAATGACTGATCAGATACACGAAAAGCTCGGCGAACGTTCCGAGACGTATAAAAAATATGGATTAAAGAAAGGCTTGCGAAATTTTCTAATTGACGATAACGGCGTTATTATCGCCACCGGTGTTACCCCGGATATGTTGTCCGAAATTATTAGTAAACGGGAAAAGTCACTACTGACCGACTAAAAATTCGGTGATAGAAAGGACGGCCATTGCAGTTAGCCTGAAAGTTGTAATTTTGTTGTTGTACTATTTCACCCTGCATCCAGTCTTTTCCCTTTGACTCTTCTCTTTTTAGATTGCTCTTTCTTTATTAAATTGAGGGCAATACGATTGGTCATGGAAAAATTTTGCGGAATAGCCCTCTCTTTTCCGGCTCTCATCTTACCGAAAATTTTACAAAGGAATGGATTTTATTTCTTTAATCCAAAGTAAGATTAAGATGCATTTGCCATGGAGTGTTATATTTAATCCGAGAGAAGTTGTTTCATTTCTTTGAGATATTTTACATTCAAATCAGGGAAAACTTTATCCGGAATATAAAAATTTGTAGTCCTCATGTCAGGATGAAGGATAAAATAATAAGGAGAAGCATAATCTTCGATCAACCAATCAAAAGTTTTCTGCGGTATCCGATAAACAGGAATTTTAATCTGATTAATCTTTTTAAAAACCGTAAAATGATTTCTTATCTGATATGAACAAAAAATTATAACCCTATTAATGTCGTCATCCGTAAATACACGCTGTAATAAAGCTAATTCGGACTCATAACAAGTATTACAATTTAATTCGGAATATCGGAAAATAAGAATCGGATGTTTCAATACCAGGTTGGACAGTAAATACATTTCATTTTCCGAATCCTGATACGAAATATCCGCAATAACAGTATTATTTAATTTTTCGTTCAACTTTTCGTTCAACTTTTCAAATTCCGTTTTTTTTACTATTTTTTCAATTTCTTCCTGCGGTTGTTGTTTTTCGCATTGATTAGCGATAAAAAAACAGAGAGTAATACTGAAAGTCAAGAATAAAACAGTCCATTTTAATAATTTATTTTTCATATCGTTCATTTCATTTTATTTCATTTCATTTTATAGATAATTAATACCGGATTATCGTCGTCTTTTACCTTGCTTACGGCACCCAGGTATTTTTTTGCAAAATCCTTGTTTTTAATCGTCTTGTTTGTGAATGCGTCAATATACACATGTCGTATAATTTCAGGATTAAGAGCATTGATCAATACATCATTTTCCATGGTTGCCTGAGATGAACGCAAGTAAATCGGAAAACCTCCAAATTCGGGAATTAAGAAGACGTCGCCTGTTGCAATTACTTCTTTTTTCGCCTTGTCATATACTACACGGAATTTTAATGATATATCCAGAATAAGATACCGGGATGTTTCCATAATTTTATGTACACCTTTTAAATAGCCTTCTTTTATGGCAATATCCAAAGCTACGTGAGGATCCCCTTCAATCAATACTTGAGGAAGTCGGTTTTTGATAATATTGACATAATAACGTGGGGTTATCTTTTTATTGGGCAGGACTTCATAAATAATATCAATTGTACTGTTAAGCGTTAAGGCGTGGTCGTTATACAGGGAATAATAGTTTTCTAATCCCCAACCCCGATTAATCCCCTTCATTTTTGTAAAAGGTAAAAAACATTCGATTCTATTTTTATTCGTGTCAAGCATGAAATGCTGATATCTGCCTAATTTCGAATCACTCCAATCATTTACAATGTGATATTTTGAACCGTCAAAAGTGAAAAAAGTCATTCCCCAAGAACCATTTAAAGAAATATCACAAATATAATTCCCATTAAAATCATATAACATGATTTTATCCAATACGGGGACAAAAACTCCCACCGTTGAATCCATGATGACCATATCATTTATTGTAGGGGGATATTCTCCAGGTCCCGATCCTGTTGCCTGTATTTTGCCATGAAAACTCCCATCCCGGTTAAAAACAAAGACGCTTAGAGTAAGTTCATCATATACCAATATCTTGTTTTTTCTCAAATGTACTTTTTTTACATTCCCAATTAAACATTCGGGATTGGTTTCTAAAATAATGACCTCTACAGAATCGGTATCTATCAGAAAAGAACCATCCACTTCTTCCTTTAATCGGTCTATATCCACAACAATCTGTTCCAGATCACCCGGAGTTATTTCTACATCTCTTTTTTTACAGTTAGTAAGAGCTAATCCCAGACATATCAATAATAATCCTGTTTTTTTCATTACCATTCATTTTTTAAATACCGGAGAACCCTAACAGCGCCTGTATGTTGCCTGATACAGGCGCTGCTAACAAGATTCTCCGGTAAAATATGGTTAATATAAAGAGTATAAAACAAAATTTAATTATGTGCCGGAACCAGTGTTTGTAGTTACATGGCACGAATAAACAGTACATCCGTTGCCGCTTGAAGGACAAGTTTCTTTCTTGCCATCGACGGTTTTTTTTGACAAAGTCACATTGGCTCCTGCTTCATTGCCGTCTGCATAAACTTTCCCACTTGCATCTACCCATACCGATATTTTGCAATCATTGGGTCTTCCACTTAGGTGCTCATAATAATAGATATTTGTTCCTCCATTGTTATTAGAACCGCCGGAACCGGAACCGGAACCGGAACCGCTACCTCCACCGGAAGAATTGGATTGCGCCAATATTTCCATGTGCAAGTTTCCGTCCGTAATGCCATAATTATTGAGGGCGTGCCGAATATTTAATCCCAGCATAAGCGCTAACGCCCCTACTCCTAAAATTGTCAATTTAAAATCGTTTGTTAATTTCATGTTTTTTGT
>JAIRMH010000075.1 GCA_031258835.1 Tannerella sp. | reverse complement strand
AGCCAGCAGCGCTTTCTGCGATTTCATCCGTCGGGAGAGCATATTGAACTTTTTGCCCGGAAACGATCTGTTTGACCTTGCAGCCGACCACGATATTTCGACCGGCATTTGACGGAGATACCTGTTTCCGTGCAGTGTCTTGTGCGACTGTATTTTGCCTGCCGATTCGTCATTACGGGGACGTAACCCTGCCCAACCCACCAAATGAGAGGCTTTGCCAAAGGCTTCCATATCATACCAGCTCTCGGCTCCGCATAGTATCGATGCAATAGCGATAAACATAATGTCTTCCAAATCATGCTCGCGTGTGCGTTCTACACGGGGATCTCTTATATTAGAAAAATAACTCATCGGACTTTTCATAGTGCTTTTTGGGACGGAAAGATAATGCTTTTTCTTCTATTTCCAAATAAATTTTGATGCGTCAGCCCTGGGCCTCTGACTATAAAATTTCGGTTTTTGAATAATAAATATTATCTTCGCACCCGAATTATTAAAAATGTTCTTTAAAAACTAATGATTAATCGAATTTTAATCCGCATAAAAGTTTTGCAGATAGTATATGCGTACTATCAAAAAGGGAGTAATGATCTTAAAGTAGCGGAAAATGAATTGCTGTTGAGTTTGAGACGATCGTATGATCTGTATCATTATTTCTTGTTAATGATTGTGGACGTGACCCACATGTATGAACACCTGATAGAAAAGCGACGAAATAAGTATCGTCCGACTGATGAGGAAAAAAATCCCGATATGCGCATGTTGAATAATCGTTTGGCCGCTCAGATAGCGGAAAATGAAGCGCTTCGGAAATATAGCGGCGAGCATGGCATTTCGTGGAGCGATAATAGGGATTTTATCAAAAAAATTCTGGACATAATCATGAAATCCGACGTATATAAAGATTACTTGAATGTCGAAGAGGATAGTTATAAAACGGATCGCGATTTTTGGTGTTATGTTTTTAGGCGTGTCATCTCTAATAATGAGTTCGTTGAAGATTTTCTGGAAGAAAAAAGTATTTATTGGAATGAAGACATCGATATTATAGAATCGTTTGTCGTAAAAACAATTAAACGGTTTGATGAAACGACGGGAAGTAAACAGGAGTTGATACCTATGTTTAATAATAACGACGATCATGAATATGTTATCCGATTGTTCCGGCAGACCCTTTTGCATGGAGATGAATATCGCGAACGTATTAACAGGCATATGAAAAATTGGGAGTCGGAACGCGTGGCGAATATAGATCTTATTATTATGCAGATAGCTCTTGCCGAAATCATGAATTTTCCTACCATACCGATAAGTGTTACCCTCAACGAGTATATTGATGCCGCAAAATATTACAGTACCCCGAAGAGCGGTACTTTTATAAACGGGGTGCTTGATTCGATAGTCGAAGAACTGAAAAAAGAGAATCTTCTGATGAAAAACTGAATATCGCGTAATAAAAGTGCACATTTGTTTTGTATTCTTCCCGACTTGTATTATCTTTGCGACTCTATTTGCAACCAAGTGATTTATTGAATTTTAAAAACTAAAAAAAATGAATATGATATCAACAGTGTTATTACAGGGTACTGCCCCAAGTGGCATGGGAAATTCTTCTATGAGTATCCTAATGATTGTAGCGATGATTGCTATTTTCTATTTTCTTATGATTCGTCCGCAACAAAAACGTCAAAAAAACATTCAAAAAGCACGTGAGGCGATGAAGGTTGGCGACAAAGTGGTTACGGCGGGAGGGATACATGGCAGAATTAAAGAAATTGCCGATCAATCCATGTTGATTGAGGTGGCTGACGGTGTTCGTATACGTGTGGATAAAGCATCTGTCTACGCTTCTTCGGAAGATATTCAATCCAAATCGTAACGTTCCCCCTTTTTTTTAATGATAACCGATGGTATGCAGAATAAATTCATATCTGCATTGAAATCAATGTTTCGGAATACGGGAGATTTTTTTCGTAATCAGCAATGGAAAGAAATTCTGACAATTCTTTTTTTCTTATTGTTATCTTTTGGTTTTTGGGTTTTACAAAGCCTGCAAGAGGATTACGAGCGACGTGTCGAACTGCCGTTGCGTTATAAAAATATTCCTCCGGAGTGGATTTTATCTGAAGATAATCCGAAAAAGATAACTTTGTTACTGAAAGATAAAGGGTCAACGTTAATGTATTATTTGTGGAAAGCTCATTTTTTACCTGTCGATATATCGTTGTCTAATCTCTCATATTCTCCGGATCAATATCTTCACGTGACAAGTCAAGCGCTTGAATCGGCCATGTCGAAACAATTAATGTCTTCGACGTCCATCATTTCTATCGACCCGCATGAGATAAAAATAAAATATGACACCCTGAGCAGTCGTCAGGTTTCTGTTGTTGCAAATGTAATCGTCAATACCCAACCAGGATTTCAGATATCCGGCAGCATAAAAATATCACAGCCGGAAGTTCGTTTGTATGGCAGTAATAAAATTCTTGACACGTTACAAGGCGTTTATACGAAGTTTTCTGTAATAGAAAATGTTTCGGACACAAAGGAGCTAATTGTTGCTTTGGATTTACCTGCCGGCGTAAAAGCCGATTGCGAAACGGTAAAACTGACGGTTCCGGTCGAGGAATTCACTGAAAAAAGAATACATTTGCCGGTATTATGTTGCGATATACCCGTTGGCTATGCCCTGCGGATATTCCCCTCTACGGTTGAAGTCGTGTGTGATATACCCCTGTCGCTCTTCAACGAGTTGACGGACGATGAACTTGAAATACAACTGTCGTTTGATGAATTTAAAGAAAACCGGTCGACGGGAAAATTGCCGGCGAAACTTACGAAACAGCCATCGTGGGTTGTGAATACGGTCATCATTCCCAATGAAGTAGAATTTATTATAGAACAATCGGAGCATGATTAAGATAGGTATTACAGGAGGTATAGCAAGCGGTAAATCCGTTGTTTCATCACTGTTAACGATGAACGGGATTCCGATGTATACGGCAGATACGGAAGGAAACCGACTTTCGGATACTTCGCCGGTTATACGCAAGAAACTAATGGCTTTGTTCGGTGAAGATATCTATGTAAATAGCCTGCTTGACAGGAAACGTCTTGCTTCATATATCTTTTCCGACGAGGATGTCCTGAAGGAGGTAAATAAGATAATTCACCCTGTCGTCAGTAAAGATTTTAGGGCATGGGTAAGGCAGCAGAGGGTGCACATGTGCGGAATCGAATCGGCCGTGTTGTTTGAATCGAAATTTGATAAACTTGTCGATATCGTCCTGTTGGTGTATGCTCCGGTAGAACTTAGGCTAACGCGAGCAATGAAACGCGACGGCGCTACTGAAGCCGATATCATGAAACGGATGAATCGTCAGATGCCGGACGAATTAAAGCGCAAATATGCTGACTTTGTAATAATAAATGACGGAGTACAGGCGTTAATGCCCCAAATAGACCAGTTCCTGAAATTTGTCGCCTTTTAAAAATAACCGGTCGTTTTGATGCGCCGTAACGCCATCGCAATGTCTTTTCCCCGAAAACGATGATTGTTTAATATAATGATAGTTATTTGTGCGTATTAGCTGACAAAAACAAATAAAATTGCAGGTATTGCTTATAATAATTAATTTTTTCATTACTTTTGCGCTTGGTTTTTTGTTCTCAGAACTTTACAAACTCAAAATACATAAAATATTATAGATATGAACGACGAAATAAAACAGATAGCCGAACGTCTGAAAGGACTTCGGGATGTGCTGGAAATCAGTGTTGCAGAGATGGCTAAGGCATGTAAAATTTCACCCGAAGAATATTTGAAACTTGAGAGTGGAGCAGTGGATATATCGGTAAGTATACTTCACAATATTTCGCAAGTTTATGGCGTGGAACTGACAACGCTCATGTTTGGTGACGAACCCCGGATGAACGCTTATTTTATTACCCGTAGAGGAAAAGGCGTATCTGTGGAACGGACTAAAGCCTATAAATACCAGTCGCTGGCAGCCGGATTTTCAAAGCGTAAAGCTGACCCTTTTATGGTGACCGTACACCCCAAATCGGACGACGAGCCAATGTATCTTAATTCACATGCCGGACAGGAATATAATTATGTCATAAGCGGTCGAATGTTGATACGGATAAACGATAAGGATCTTATTCTGGAAGAAGGCGACAGTATCTATTTTGATTCGGAACTGCCACACGGCATGAAAGCGCTTGACGGTGAAGAAGTGAAATTCCTGGCGATAATACTGTAAAAATCGGATATTGATGAGAGCTACATTTTATACATTAATATATTAAACAAAAATTGAAGATGTTAGAAAGATTTTTGGCGCAAACTACTTTTGAATCACAAGATGATTTCAAGAAGAATTTTAAAATAACAGTACCGGAAAATTTTAATTACGGTTATGATGTTGTGGATGCATGGGCGGAAAAGTACCCGGAGAAAAAAGCGTTATGCTGGACAAACGATCGGGGTGAACACATTGATTTCTCTTTTGCCGAAATAAAAGAATATTCGGACAGTACCGCTTCGTATTTTCAATCATTAGGTATCGGACATGGAAATATGGTGATGCTGATTCTCAAACGTCGCTATGAATTTTGGTTTTCAATTATCGCATTACATAAGTTAGGGGCGGTTGTTATTCCTGCAACCCATCTGTTGACGAAAAAAGATATCGTTTACCGCGCGAATGCAGCCGGCATAAAAATGATTGTATGCGCCGGAGAAGATCTGATAATCAATCATATAAAAGAAGCGTTGCCCGATGCTCCTACGGTAGAAACGTTAGTGTCGGTAGGGCCGGTAGTTGCCGACGGATTTGATGATTTTCACAAAGGTATTGAACGCGCCGCTCCGTTTGTGCGTCCCGAACATGTGAATACGAACGACGACACGTCGTTGATGTATTTTACTTCCGGTACGTCCGGCGAACCTAAAATGGTCATTCACGACTACCTGTATCCGCTGGGGCACATTACGACCGGCAGCTTCTGGCATAATCTTTATGAAGACAGCCTTCATCTGACAATTGCAGATACAGGCTGGGGAAAAGCCGTATGGGGTAAACTGTACGGACAATGGATCGCCGGAGCGACGGTATTTGTATACGATCACGAAAAATTTACGCCGGCGGATATGTTGCACATGATACAGAAATACCGAATCTCTTCTTTATGTGCGCCTCCTACAATCTTTCGTTTTCTTATCCGTGAAGACCTGACAAAATATGATTTGTCTTCTTTAAAATATTGTACGATAGCGGGTGAAGCGCTTAATCCTGCTGTTTTCGACGCTTTTTATAAATTGACAGGGATAAAACTGATGGAAGGTTTCGGCCAGACGGAAACGACGCTGACGATCTGCACTTTTCCTTGGACAACGCCCAAGCCGGGTTCTATGGGACTTCCTAATCCTCAATATGATGTAGACCTTTTACGGCCCGACGGAACGAAAGCTGAAGATGGCGAACAGGGACAAATCGTCGTCCGTGTCGGAGAAAATAGACCGATAGGGCTGTTTAAGGAATATTACCGCGATCCCGAACTTACACACGAGGCCATGCACGATGGTTTATATTATACCGGAGATGTGGCATGGCGTGATGAAAACGGATACTATTGGTTTGTTGGCCGCGCCGATGATGTCATCAAGAGTTCCGGTTATCGCATTGGTCCGTTCGAGGTCGAAAGCGCACTCATGACGCATCCCGCAGTCGTTGAGTGTGCAGTCACCGGCATGCCTGACGAAATTCGTGGGCAAATAGTGAAAGCGACCATCGTTCTTTCTAAAGAATATAAGGATAAAGCAGGCGATGAACTGGTAAAAGAAATACAGGATCACGTTAAACGTGTCACCGCACCGTATAAATATCCGCGTATCATTGAATTTGTCGCAGAGTTACCCAAGACGATAAGCGGCAAAATCAGGCGTGTGGAAATACGCTCGAAAGATGATAGTCGGAATTAGTGGGGAGTTATGTTATATAAGAGAATTGTTGTAAAGGTGGGGAGTAATGTCCTGACGCGTAGCGACGGAACGTTAAATATAACACGGATGTCTGCGTTGGTCGACCAGATTGCGGAATTGCATCGTAACGGTATTGCGGTCGTGTTGATTTCATCCGGCGCAGTAGCTTCGGGACGTAGTGAGATAAAGCCGGACAGGAAACTGGATGCCGTCTCCGCACGGCAATTATATTCGGCCGTTGGGCAGGCAAAACTCATTAACCGCTATTACGAGTTATTCCGCGAACATCGGATTCCATGCGGACAGGTACTTACGACGAAAGAAAATTTCAGTTCGCGCCGTCATTATCTGAATCAGAAACATTGTATGGAAGTAATGCTCGACAATGGCGTGATTCCAATCGTGAATGAAAATGATGTCGTATCGGTAACGGAACTTATGTTTACGGATAATGACGAATTATCGGGGCTGATAGCGGCAATGATGGGTATGGATGCGCTCATTATTCTCAGTAACGTAGACGGTATATATAACGGCAATCCCTCTGATGCGGGAACGGAAGTCGTCAGAGAAATACCGGATTCGGAACGTAACGGCGCGTTGTCGTATGTTCAAACCGGAAAATCACAGTTCGGACGTGGCGGTATGTTGACGAAATGTAGCATAGCTAAAAAAGTGGCGGACGAAGGGATTGCCGTCATCATAGCAAATGGTGCGCGCGATAATATATTGCCGGAAATTTTGAAAGAAGACAACGTCGTTGTATGCACGCATTTTCGCCCGTCGCCGAAACCGGTAAGTAACATCAAAAAGTGGATTGCCCACTCCGAAGGTTTTGCAAAAGGCGAAGTCTATGTCAACAATGGCGCGCGCGACGCTTTGCTTCAACCGAAAGCGACAAGTGTTTTGTTTGTTGGCGTGACACGTATAGAAGGCGATTTTGAGAAGGATGATATTGTTAAAATACTGGATGAATCCGGTCGACAGATTGGAGTAGGACGCTCCGGATATAATAGCGGGGAAGCCCGTAGGCGGGTCGGCAAACGTTCAAATAAACCGCTTGTTCATTACGATTATCTCTATCTTGAAGGATAAGGGGAATAGCAATTTAACGTTAAAATGTAAAGTAATGTATAATATGCAATGTGAGGATATGATAAAAAGAGCTTCGGCGGTAGTAAGGGAGCTGATAGATATAAGTGATATCCGAATAAACGAAGCGTTGATGGATATTGCCGATACCTTGATAGCGGCTAAAAACGATGTGCTTGAAGCGAATCGAGAAGATTTGTCGAGAATGGAATCCTCTAATCCGAAGTACGACCGGCTGATGTTGACGCCGGAACGTATCGACGGGATTGCCGGCGATATGAAACAGGTAGCGTCACTGCCTTCTCCATTGGGGAAAATATTAAGCGAAACCGTACGCCCGAATGGTATGCGCATACGGAAAATATCTGTGCCTGTCGGTGTTATAGGCGTCGTTTACGAAGCGCGTCCGAACGTGACGTTTGACGTTTTCTCGCTGTGTATAAAGTCTGGTAACGTATGCCTGTTAAAAGGAGGTTCCGATGCGGATAGCTCGAACCGTGCACTTGTCGCCGTCATACAGGATGTTCTTAAAAAGCGCGGTATAAATCCTGCAGTTTGTACGTTGCTTCCCCCTGGACGTGAAGCGACGGAGGCGCTGTTACAAGCGGTCGGATATGTGGATCTGGTGATACCGCGCGGTGGCAGTTCCCTGATAAATTATGTGCGTAATAACGCAAAAGTACCTGTTATTGAGACAGGTGCTGGCATCTGTCATACGTATTTCGATAAAGACGGCGATAAGGAAAAAGGACGCGCGATTGTAAACAATGCAAAGACGCGCCGTGTTAGTGTTTGTAATGCCTTGGACTGCCTTGTCGTCCATCGCGACCGACTGGAAGATCTGCCCTGTCTGTGCGAGAAACTGTCCGACAGTAACGTCATTATATATGCCGACGAACCTTCATTAGAGGCGTTGACCGGACATTATCCGGAAGTCCTGTTGCAACCGTCGACACCGGAGAGTTATGGCATGGAATTTCTTGATTATAAAATGAGTATACGAACCGTTAATACTATTGAAGAAGCGCTGGAGCATATCGCATTTTACAGTTCGAAGCATAGCGAATGTATTGTCACAGAATCGGACGAAACAGCCCGGATCTTCGAACAGCAGATCGATGCGGCATGTGTTTATGTAAATGTTTCAACAGCCTTTACCGACGGCGCGCAGTTTGGCTTTGGAGCCGAAATAGGTATAAGTACGCAGAAAACACATGCACGTGGGCCTATGGCGCTGCCCGAACTGACAACCTACAAATATATTATAGAAGGAAACGGACAAACGCGTAAATAACAGTAGCTTCAACAGCCTGATAATATACCGTTCTTTGAGCGTACTAATAATTTTGTTGCATTTGATGGTTGAATCTGCGCTCATATTTTTTATTGCAATGGATTAACCTGATATTGAATTACAAAAAAGCGTATGCAATGGTGATGTGATGGATTCCTAATTGTACAATATCGATATAATGATTACCAATATCGACATTTGAAGGC
>JAIRMH010000074.1 GCA_031258835.1 Tannerella sp. | reverse complement strand
TCGTATCTGTCATCTTTTTTTACAAGATCCATTTCCATGGCAAACGCCTCCATAGAGGCATAGAGCGTTCCGTCGTTTTCTGCGTTCACCCATACAATCTGCATGTATTCTTGCGAATACCGGTAGGCATATTCTATGGCTATCTGCGATTTCCCGACGCCGCCCAAGCCGGTAAGCGATTGTGTCATGGCGATGGCCTCTCTCCGTTCGAAAGTTCGATGTATTGCAGTCAATATCTCTTCCCGTCCCGTGAAATGCGGGTTCCGGTTAGGCATACCATAAGTGAATAAACCGGGATATGGAGCGCGAACGCCCGAATTATTCGTTGCAAAAGAACTACTTCCATGGCCGGGAAAGGCAGCCCCGATACGAGGTACGCCTTTCTTTGATACGCCTTTTAATAATGCTTCCTTCGCTTCCTGTTTGTTTTTGTGGACAAAGTCAATATAAAGACGTGCCTTCCACAAGCCTTCCGGCTTGTAATTTTCGACACGGACGGAGATAATATTTCCATAACCTTTCTTAGCAAAAAAATTCGCCCATTCTTCAGTTGAAAAATATGATTTGTGATACGCCTTCGACAATACGGCGATAAACCGCTCACAATTCCGGATAGCCTTATCCATTTCCACCGGAAACAGTTCTCCCGGACGGAAATCCCAGTCCATAATGGTAACTGTATAACCGTTTTCCTCTAATGTTTGGGCAATCCACGTAGCCCATCCTCCATCACTTTCCGCGTAACTGATAAAAAAATCTTTTTCCACACTGCCCATAGAACTATAAATTTTAGATGCAAAAGAATGGCGTAAAATTACAAAATTATTTGAAAGCGACGCAGAATATTGTATAAAAAGTTGTGGATTTGATAATTTAAAGTCAACTTTCTTCTATAAATTTTGCCTGACATTTTTATCTGTCTGCAGGTAATCAAAAAATTTTATGTACATTTGCGGCAATTTTTTAACAGGGACTTTAAATTATGAGTAATCGGTTTGCTGAATACAATACATTGGATTTGTCGGAAGTCAACAAAAAAGTACTTGAGAAATGGAAGAGAGAATCTATATTCCATAAAAGTCTGGACATCCGAAGAAACGCTCCTTCATATATTTTTTATGAAGGCCCGCCATCGGCTAATGGGATGCCGGGGATTCATCATGTGATTGCACGTTCGATAAAAGATATATTTTGCCGGTATAAGACGATGAAAGGGTTTCTTGTTGAGCGTAAAGCGGGATGGGATACGCATGGATTGCCCGTCGAGCTTGGCGTGGAAAAGGCGCTTGGCATAACGAAAGACGATATCGGCAAGAAGATCTCTGTTGCCGATTATAATAAAGAATGTCGCAAGGATGTTATGAAATTCACCAAAGAATGGGAAGAGTTGACACAAATCATGGGATACTGGGTAGATATGGAACATCCGTATATTACCTGCGACAATCGGTACATTGAAACGCTATGGTTCTTACTTAAAGAACTTTACACGAAAAATTTACTCTATAAAGGATATACGATACAGCCTTATTCTCCGGCAGCGGGAACAGGGTTGAGTACGCATGAACTTAACCAGCCGGGATGTTACCGCGATGTGAAAGATACGACCGTCACAGCACTTTTCAAAATGAAAAATCCCAAGCCGGAAATGGCGGAATGGGGGACGCCTTATTTTATCGCATGGACAACTACCCCATGGACGTTACCCTCCAATACGGCATTGTGTGTTGGCCCTAATATACGATATGTAGCTGTCCGGACGTATAACCCTTACAGCGGGGATCCGATTACGATTGTATTGGCAAAAGACCTTGTAAAATCTCATTTTAGCAATAAAGCCGAAGGGTTAGCGCTGGAAGATTACAAGACAGGCGATAAAGTAACGCCATATAAAATCGTTTGCGAATATCAGGGTAAAGACCTGACAGGAATGGAATATGAACAACTCATCCCCTGGTTCTATCCGGGAGAGGGTGCGTTTCGCGTGATTTCGGGCGATTATGTAACGACGGAAGACGGCACGGGTATTGTGCATATAGCGCCGACGTTTGGCGCCGATGATGCGCGTGTGGCGAAAAATTTCAATGTACCGCCTGTTCTGCTGACGGACAAGGCGGGGAATCCTCGTCCGGCGGTCGATCTGAAAGGACGCTTCTATCGCCTCGAAGAATTGGAAGAGACATATGTTCAATCAAACGTGAATGTCGACTTATACAAAAGCTATTCGGGACGCTTTGTAAAAAACGAATACGGCCCGGAACTTGAAGGCAAAAACGAAACACTTGATATTGACCTGAGCGTTATGCTTAAACAGCAGGGACTGGCGTTTAAGATAGAGAAGTATATACACAATTATCCGCACTGCTGGCGTACGGACAAACCGATTCTTTATTATCCGCTTGACAGTTGGTTTATAAAGACTACGGCATGTCGCGAACGTATGATTGAACTGAATGATACGATCAACTGGAAACCGCAAAGTACCGGTTCGGGGCGTTTCGGCAAATGGCTCGAAAATCTGCAGGACTGGAACCTTAGCCGTAGCCGTTACTGGGGAACGCCGCTTCCGATATGGCGTACGGACGACGGCACGGAAGAAAAATGTATCGGTTCGGTAGCAGAACTGTACGATGAAATAGAAAAATCGGTTGCTGCCGGGCTGATGGAGGGCAATCCTTACAGGGAAAAAGAGTTCGTCGCCGGCGATTACTCTGCGGAAAATTATGATAAAATAGATCTCCACCGGCCTTATGTGGATGATATTATCCTTGTATCGGATAACGGTAAACCGATGAAACGCGAGGCGGATCTTATCGACGTATGGTTCGATTCGGGCGCTATGCCTTATGCACAGATACATTATCCGTTCGAAAATAAAGCGCTTTTCGATAAACACAAAGTTTATCCGGCGGATTTCATAGCCGAGGGGGTAGATCAAACGCGCGGATGGTTTTTTACGTTACATGCGCTGGGATGTATGATATTCGACAATGTAGCGTTCAAGAATGTCGTCTCAAACGGCCTTGTGCTCGACAAAAACGGCAATAAAATGTCCAAACGCCTCGGTAATGGCGTCGATCCGTTCGAAACAATCGCGAAATACGGCTCGGATCCCCTGCGCTGGTACATGATAACAAATGCGTCTCCGTGGGACAATCTGAAATTCGACGCAGACGGAATAGAGGAAGTACGCCGTAAATTCTTCGGTACATTATATAATACGTATTCGTTCTTTTCGCTATATGCGAATGTCGACGGATTCACATACAACGAACCTGATATACCAATAAGCGAACGCCCGGAGATAGACCGCTGGATATTGTCGCTCCTTAATTCGTTGATAAAGGAGGTCGACGGATATTACGAGGCTTACGAACCTACACGTGCAGGACGTATGATATCGGATTTTGTGAACGATCGCCTGAGTAACTGGTATGTACGCCTTAACCGCCGCCGTTTTTGGGGCGGAGGTATGACGAGCGACAAACTGTCGGCATACCAAACGCTTTATATCTGCCTCGAAACCGTAAGTAAACTGATGGCGCCTATATCTCCGTTCTACTCTGATATGTTGTTTTCCGATCTGATAGCCGTGACGGGACGCGACAAAGCAGCGTCGGTTCACCTGGCTGATTTTCCTGTATGCAATGAATCTCTGATAAATAAGACACTTGAGGACAGGATGATGATCGCGCAGACGATCTCCTCGATGGCGCTGGCCTTGCGGCGCAGGGTAGGCATTAAAGTCCGTCAGCCACTGCAGACGATGATTGCACCGGCGCTGAATGATGAACAAAGGACGAATATAGAAGCCGTCAAAAATCTTGTATTGAACGAGGTGAATGTTAAAACGTTGAATTTCGTTGATAATACTTCGGGCATCCTCGTGAAAAAAATAAAACCCGACTTCAAAAAATTAGGGCCTCGCTATGGCAAAATCATGAAACAACTGACTGCATCCATACAAGCGATGTCGCAAAAAGATATCGTATTGTTGGAACAAGCCGGCAGGTTCACTTTCAACATTGACGGAAAAGATTGTGAAATAGTGACGGATGAAGTAGAGATCATATCGGAAGATATCCCGGGATGGCTTGTTGCGAACGAAGGAAACCTTACAATAGCGCTCGACATAACCGTAACAGACGATCTGCGGAAAGAAGGTATGGCGCGCGAACTGGTAAACCGGATACAAAATCTGCGTAAGAACAACGGGTTTGAAATAACCGATAAAATACGGATAAAGATTTCTTCGTCGGACGAAATGGATGAAGCCGTCAACGATTATTCGGATTACATAAAAAAACAAGTCCTTGCGGAATCTCTTGAAATCGTTGATAATCAAACGGATGGCGGGGATCTGGATTTTGAAGATTTCCAATTATCTGTGAAAATAGAAAAGATATGACTGATTTAGCGAGAATTATAGAATGATATGCAGTATTTTTGAAGTGATAAATTATTTTGAAGTTTAATCAATAAATAAAAAAGGTTATGGCAGAAAAGACAAAATATTCGGATGAGGAGTTGGAAGAATTCCGCGTTATTATTTTGGATAAGCTTGATAAAGCT
Source organism: Tannerella sp. (assembly GCA_031258835.1). GTDB lineage: Bacteria > Bacteroidota > Bacteroidia > Bacteroidales > Tannerellaceae > Tannerella. Next base: position 21,436 of record JAIRMH010000074.1, on the reverse strand, counting down.
AAACGCGATTATGAACAATTGCGGGCAGGGGTGACAAACTCGGAAGGAAATGATGTTTCCGATACATCGCCCACATTCAAAGTGCTTGAAGAAGGCGCGACAACCCTGTCAAAAGAAGAGACGGGACGCCTGGCGCAGCGTCAGATGAAATTTATTCAGAATCTGCAGGCAGCGCTGGTTCGCATAGAAAATAAAACATACGGCATCTGTCGTGAAACGGGAAAGATTATTCCTAAAGAACGTCTACGTGCCGTACCTCATGCTACATTAAGTATCGAAGCAAAAGAAAGTGGCATTAAGTAAGATACAACTTAGACATATATGGAGTGCGGCGCTGGCTGTTACTCTGTTGTTGATTTGCGACCAGGCCTTCAAGGTTTGGGTGAAAACTCATATGCGGCTTGGCGATAGTATCGAGGTTTTCTCATGGTTTAAAATTTACTTTACAGAAAATCCCGGTATGGCTTTCGGCATTGAGCTTGTTGATACTTATATACTTACAATCTTCAGGATCATTGTCGTTTGCTTGTTAGGAGGGTTCATTTTCAGACTTATAAAACGCGATTACAATCTTGGTTTTATTCTCTGTCTCTCCCTGATACTTGCCGGCGCGCTTGGTAATATCATTGATTGTACCTTCTATGGGGTGTTGTTTGATCATAGTTATGGTCAGGTGGCGACATTGATGCCGAACGGCGGTGGCTATTCGACTTTTTTGCATGGAAAAGTCGTCGATATGCTATATTTTCCACTGATAAAAACAACGTGGCCATCGTGGTTACCCATATGGGGCGGACAAGACTTTGTATTTTTCAGACCCATTTTTAATGTAGCGGATTCTTCTATTTGCGTAAGTGTTTTTACACTGCTTATATTCTACAGGCAATCTTTGTCTGCGAGTTTTTCGAAAGAAAAAGATCTTCATGACGAATAGACTACGTATATATGGCATTTTATTATTCATTTGCATAGCCGCCTCTTGCAGTAAGGTACCCAAACATATTATTCAGGGAAAAAAAATGCAGGCTGTACTATACGATATGCAAATTGCAGAGGCGATTGTTGAAACAAATTACGAATCTTATAAGACAAGCGACGAGAGGCAAACTGTTTACGATGCCGTTTTTGCAAAACATCATATTACACAGGCCGAATACGATTCCTCATTGGTATGGTATGGTGAAAATATGGATTTGTATATGCGTATTTATAAACTTGTTCTTAAAGATATAAATGTACATATCGCTTCTATGGGCGATATTAGACCAAACCCATTGTCTGGGGAATTTTCCGCAAAAGATTCAATCGATATATGGATCTATAACCGTAGTTTTACATTCGGGAAGGAACGTATTTTTAATACGCTTACGTTTGATATAGAGCCGCAGAAACCTTATTCGTCAGGCAGTTCGTATGTGCTTGGGCTGTCGGTCTGGGGAGTTTCTCCTCATCTGAAACACAAACCGAAAATCAGTATAAATGCCATGCATAACGATACCATTATCTCCGCCAATAAGGATATTACTGGAGACGGCTATTATGAAACGGTACTCAAAACCGTTGCAACCAAACAGGTAAAACGTATATACGGATATATCATGATGAATAATACCGACGCATCATACCACCGCATTTATATTGATGATATTCAGCTATTGAAATATAATTACGGTTCACATGCGCTTACCGCTCCGAAAACAGACACCATACCCTCGCAACCGGAATTACAAACGGAAATTAGTGATTAATGGCGGTTCTGTGTTTTGCTGCTACGCGTCTAAATTCAGCGCAGACGATGGCGGCAGACATGGCAACGTTCAGTGATTCCGTCGTTTCACGCAAAGGAGGATAAGGAGGGATATACAATTTTTCTTTTATGAACGATGCGGTCTCCGGTCGAATGCCGCTTCCTTCGTTCCCCATGATTATGATGCCATGCGGAGACAGTTTTTTAGCATATATGTTTTCTCCGTCCAAGAAGGTACCATAGACAGGGTTGTTCGTGCGTTTTCCGATATACACGGCCAAATCGGCATAATGTACTTTTACATGCGCTAAAGCCCCCATTGTCGCCTGCACTGTTTTAGGCCCGAATACGTCTGCCGTATCTTTACTGCAGACAATATGCTCTATGCCGAACCAATCGGCCAAACGAACAATGGTACCGAGATTTCCCGGATCCTGTACGCCGTCGAGCGCTAAAACAAGTTGGAGGTCGGGATTCGCATCCTCTAACTGATATGACGGTTTTCTGAATACGGCTACTACATCTTGCGGCGTTTTCATGAAACTTACTTTGCGTATATCGCCCTCTTCGGCAAGCACAAGCTCTTTTGCCGGAATATCGCCTTGCGTTGCTATCCACGATGTTCGCGCGATAAGCCATTCGCAGTCAAACGCATGAAGCATGTCGGCAACAAGTTTGTTCCCTTCGGCCACGAAAAGACCTTGTTCGTCTCTGAATCTTTTGAACTCCAAGGCTCGCAATTCTCTGATTTTTACTTTACTCAACATAAATTTCATCGTTTTAGGACACCAAATGTACGGTAAATAATTTATTTCAACTACATTTGCGCCGAAAATAGGTTTTATGAGATTCGGCATATGTAATTTTTTCGTTTGTTTATGCAGTATGGCGGTATTCCTGTCGTGCAGCATGACGAAACATGTCGGCGAGGGTCAGTATCTTTTGGATAAAGTAGTGATTGAGACAGATCATCCGGATGTTAAAGCCTCGGAGATGAAATCGTATCTGCAACAACATCCCAATTATAAAATATTCGGATTGTTTAAATGGCCTCTGTACGTGTATAATTGGTCGGGAGCTAACGAAAAAAACCGGTTGAACAAACAGATACGGAAAATGGGCGAACCGCCGGTTTTACTTGATACGCTTCTTGCGGAACAATCCGGGATACAACTGAAGCATTATATGTTTAACCGCGGTTATGCAAATGCACAAATAAAAATGTCGATAGATACGGCAAAAAATAAGAAGGCTGTTTTAAAATATTCGGTAATATCCGGAGATCCTTATCGAATAAGAAAATATAGCACATCCATAAACGATCCGGCAATCGACAGTATTATACACCTTGAAGCCCCCCGCCGTTCGTTTCTGCAGTCTGTATTTCGTTCCGTACCTAAAGAATATAATTCATATATAAAAGAAGATATGTTGTTCGACCGTGTTATACTCGACAACGAACGCCAACGCCTTACGGCATTATTACGAAACAATGGGTATTATGCTTTTAACCGTGATTATATAGGATATTGGGCAGACAGTTCTCTTCTTACTAATAGTGTTGATTTGGACATGTATATAAAGCCCAATGAGTTCGTTTCGCAGGAGGGCGAAACAAAACAGCGCCGGCATAAACAATATTATATTAACAAAGTGAAGATTCTGACCGATTACGATCCGCTTAATCCGGATGCTACCGGTAATGATTATATGATTACGGATTCGACGACTTCGCGGGGCATACATATTTATTATGGGAAAAGCGGACGGAATATTCGTCCCGGCGTGTTGCAGCAGAGCTGTTATCTGATACCCGGAACGCTGTTTAATGAGCGGAATATCGAGCAGACATACGCCTCTTATTCATCCCTTAACGCCCTTCGTTATATGAGTATCCGGTTTGATGAATTGGAAGAAGCCGATACTATGAAACTTGACTGTACGATATTAACGGCTCCTGCTAAAAAACAAGGGGTACGTTTTGACTTGGAAGGGACAAACTCTGCCGGCGACCTCGGTTTTGCTTCGTCGCTGACCTATCAGCATCGAAATTTTTTCAAAGGTTCGGAACTGTTTTCCACTAAAATCCGTGGCGGTTATGAGTTTCTTTCTTCTACCGAAGAGCGTGGTAACTACTGGGAATTTGCCGGAGAATCTTCCCTTCATTTTCCACATTTTCTATTTCCTTTCGTCAGCTATGATTTTCGTCGCAAAATTCGTGCTACCACAGAGTTCAGAGTGAGTTACGACGAAATGCGAAGACCCGAATATCACCGTTCCATACTTTCGGGAGGGTGGATCTATCATTGGCAGGACCGCATAAACACACTTGCCCGTCATACGTTTAAACTGATAGATATAAATTATGTCTTCCTCCCGTTTAAAAGAGACGATTTTATAAATAAACTACCCGAAACGACAGCTTTGTATAATTATTCGGATCAGTTTATCGTAAGCATGGGATATGTCTATTCGTTTAATAATTACGATCCGATGGAGCGGCGCCGGAATACTTATTCATTTCGCGTAGCTCTCGAATCTGCCGGCAATGTCATGTATGCCATGTCGAATCTTTTTGGCGTAAAGAAAGATGAAGACGGCTTGTACCGTCTTTTCGGCATCAATTATTCCGAATTTCTGAAAGGCGACATTGATTTTGCCCGCAGCCTGACGCTTGATTATCGTAACTCCATAGCGTTTCATATCGGATTAGGGGTGGCGTATCCTTTCGGTAATACGGACGAACTTCCTTTCGAACGGCGTTATTATGCAGGAGGCGCAAACAGTAACCGCGGATGGAACATCCGTTCGCTTGGACCCGGAAGCATGCATAAAACAGATACGACATCGTTTATTCATCAGACAGGAGACATTCGTCTGGATGCAAATATAGAGTTCCGGTCTAAACTGTTCTGGAAATTCGAGCTGGCATTTTATGTCGATGCCGGAAATATATGGACGATACGAAAATATGATTATCAAAAAGACGGGAACTTCGACTTTGGACGTTTTCATAAGGATATAGCCGTATCCTATGGATTAGGACTGCGTCTCGACTTTGATTATTTCCTTATCCGTCTTGATTCCGGCCTCAAAGCCTATAATCCACAAGAATCCGGTTCGCGGAAATGGGCAATTCTGGAGCCGAATCTCAGGAATAATTTTGCCTGGCATTTTGCGGTGGGATATCCTTTCTGAACTGCACAAACGGAACGCAAGTCCTAATGTCCCGTTTTATACTTAAATTTCATGAAATGCTTTGATATCTCAATTATAATGCATTATTTTGCGGTGCAAAATACAATGAGTTATTAATATGTTACCTATTAACAATTTAATTAAATAATATGAAGAAAGTAAATTTGTTTTTTATAAAAAGCCTGATAATGGCTTTAGTTTGTTTTTTTATTATTTCATGCGATGAATCAGGGCCTGAAATACCTGTTTATGATATGTTACCTGTTTCCAAATATGAAAGAGATGAGACTACTACGCTTATATTCCATGATGATAAGAAAATTACCGAATACAATGTGTATAACGGAAAATCACTTGATGAGAATGATCTTAAATATAAAGCCGGCGTAATATATAAGACAGGCAGTATACATTGTACGCTGGATGGCATTAATTATATGATTCAACTTGATAATACCATTGGCGGGTCGCGCGTGCGGGAACTTTCTGCATCTATCGGAAGTGCCTTGTATTATAAGGTTATCTATTTTTATGATGATCAAGGACGATTGAGCGGCACGGAGGTTAATGTTGCACATGAAGGCGGTAATATTTACTATACAAAATATGAATATAACGAATCTTCTATAAAAATCATGGATGACGGCATATATGAGATACAATTGGGCGATGAAGAAAATACGGGACATATATTTAATGTTCTCGGCCATTCGGAGGCGCCTCTCACATCCAAATATGTTTTTAATCCGGAGTTGTATTTTCTTAATATCTACGGCAAACCTGTTGGAAAATTACCGTTGGGAACCACAATTATGCGCTCCACAAATTCAATGCGCATCGGTCAATATTATTACGAATACAAATAAAGAATTTCCTCGTTTACAACGCATCAAAATAAAAGAGGAGGGAAAGTTGATTGCAACATTCCCTCCTCTTTTATTTGTATTTCTACCTTCGTTATTTCAATAAGAATTTTTTATTTCTTACGATTTCCGTAACGACTCATAAATTTATCAACGCGACCAGCAGTATCAACCAATTTAGCTTTACCGGTGTAAAACGGATGGGAGGTGTTTGAAATTTCAAGTTTCACAAGCGGATATGTTACGCCGCCAATTTCAATTGTCTCTTTTGTATGGATCGTCGAACGCGTAATGAAAGTCTCATCATTCGACATGTCTTTAAATACTACCGGACGATAATTACCGGGATGGAGTTCTTTTTTCATTGCTTCTATTTCTTAATATGGTTATTGTCAAATATATAAATTCTCCAGTTTTGGGGTGCAAAGATAGCAATAAAAGTTGAATACGCAAAAAAAATGTCGTGTCATAATGAAAAAATAATTATCATAAGGCAAATCTTCGGCTTATTTAGATTATCTATCCTCTGTAAAAAACCGTTTTTTCATTTCATGTGTTTGGAAAAGCCAAAATTTTCATGTAATTTTGTCGCACCAAACAAACAACAACATTTTTAATTATCATAAATATTAAAACAATGATCAGTTACAAAGATTTAGGATTGGTGAACACTCGTGAGATGTTTGCCAAAGCAATTAAAGGAGGTTATGCTATTCCGGCCTTCAACTTCAATAATATGGAACAATTGCAGGCCATCGTTCAGGCGGCAGTCGAAACCCAATCGCCTGTTATCCTTCAGGTATCAAGTGGCGCGCGTAAATATGCAAACCAAACGATTCTGCGCTACATGGCGGAAGGCGCAGTGGCTTATGCAAAAGAACTTGGTTGCCCTGCTCCGCAGATAGTACTCCATTTAGATCATGGCGATACGTTCGAATTATGCAAAAGCTGTATCGATATGGGTTTTTCTTCGGTGATGATCGATGGCTCCCATCTCCCTTATGATGAAAATGTCGCTCTTACAAAAAAAGTTGTTGAATATGCACATCAATTTGATGTGACGGTCGAAGGCGAACTTGGCGTGCTGGCCGGCGTTGAAGATGATGTGGTAGCGGAACACCATACTTATACAAAACCGGAAGAAGTCGTCGATTTTGTGACTAAGACCGGCTGTGATTCATTAGCTATCTCAATCGGCACTTCTCATGGAGCTAATAAATTCAAGCCCGAACAGTGTACTCGTAACGCCGAAGGTATATTAGTGCCTCCTCCATTGGCATTTGAAATTTTGGAAGCGGTAGAAAAAGAATTGCCGGGATTCCCGATTGTTCTCCATGGAGCCTCTTCCGTTCCTCAGGAAGAAGTTGCAACAATTAATAAATATGGCGGAGCGCTTAAAGATGCGATCGGTATTCCCGAAGATCAATTACGCAAAGCCGCTAAATCCGCAGTTTGCAAGATAAATATAGACTCGGACAGCCGTCTTGCTATGACTGCTGCGATACGTAAAACCTTTGCGGAAAGTCCGGCAGAATTTGACCCGCGCAAATATCTGGGGCCGGCTCGTGAAAGTGCAAAGAAATTGTATATCCACAAAATTAAAGATGTCCTTGGCTCTGAAGGTAAATTGTAAGATATCTTTATATAATAAACTGAATTGTACGGGAATTGCAACATTGTAATTCCCGTTTCTTTTTGGCTGTCGTTTCTTTCTGCCGCCGTTTCTATTTGGCTGTCGTTTCTTTCGGCACCGTTTCTTTCAGCGCTCTCTAACATGCAGTTTTATTCCGGATCTTCCATAGCCGATAGTTTTCTTCTAAAATTTTGCCGGACATTTTTATTTGATTGTGTGCGATTCAAAAATTTCATGTACATTTGCAGTCTGTGATTAAACAATTAAGTTATATTTTAGGCATAAAACGACACTTATGAAACAGTTCTTTAAAATGATGTTTGCTTCCGCTTTGGGGGCAGTTATTACAATCGGCATATTCATGCTGACAGGGTTTGTTATGCTTGTGGGAATGATATCATCTATAAGCACATCCTCTTCCGTTTATATACCTGATAAAAATGAAAAAGTATTCCGGCTGACCTTAAACGGGACAATGACAGACTTGTCGACAGAAAGCCCGCTCGGAAGTTTGTTTGGTTCGATGGAGCCGCTTTCCCTGAAAGAGACACTTTCTGCAATCGAAAAGGCAAAAGAAAATGACCGGATAGAAGGCATATATTTAGACGCTTCTTATTTGTCGACAGGAACAGCAAGTGTAGATGCTATCCGTCGTGCATTGATAGAGTTCAAGGAAAGCGGAAAATTTATAGTAGCTTATGCTGATAATTATACGCAACGATGTTATTATCTTTCATCCGTAGCCGATAAAGTGTTCCTGAATCCGCAAGGATTATTGGAACTTACAGGGTTTGCTTCACTAACGACCTTCTATAAAGGCATCCTAAAAAAAGCGGGAATTGATATGCAAATTTTCAAAGTCGGAACCTATAAAGGCGCCGTAGAGCCGTTTATGCTTGATAAACTGAGTGATGAAAACCGCGCGCAAATAACCTCGTATCAACAGGAAATCTGGAATAATATAGTCGATAATATCGCGGCGGCGCGTAATATAAGCAAAGACAAAATAAATGATTTTGCCAATAATGGCCACATGTTTTCGGCAGCGGAAAAAACAGTAGAATATGGACTTGTCGACGAACTGAAATATCGTGAAGATGCTGAAAATTATATAAAAGAACGGATAGGTCTCGATCAGGATAAAAAACTGAAGACGATAAGCCTCGCCAAAATGAAAAATATTAAAACAAAAGACGAAAAACGTTCGAAAACAACTAATCTGATAGCCGTGATACATGCCGAAGGTGAAATTATTGCGTCTGATCATGTGCCTGCATATAGCGAAAACAACTATATTACGGAAGAACTCGTCGATGAACTTATCAAACTAAAGAAAAATAAAGAGGTGAAAGCGGTTGTCATGCGTGTAAACTCTCCAGGGGGAAGCGGATACGTATCGGAACAGATATGGAAGCAAATTAATGAGTTGAAGGAAAGTAAAAAGATCGTTATCTCTATGGGAAATGTTGCGGCATCCGGCGGATATTATATTTCATGCGCCGCCGATAAAATAATATCGGAGGCCAATACGCTTACCGGCTCTATCGGCGTTTTTGGGATCTTTCCGAATTTCGCCGGTCTGTTTGACAAACTGGATGTTACGACGGATATTGTGAAAACGAACAGGTACTCCGACTTTGGCGATCCGTCCCGTCCGATGCGCGACGACGAAAAAGCGCTGATGCAAGGTTATGTAGAACGTTTTTACGATGTGTTTCTTACTCGTTGCTCCGATGGTCGGGGTATGACAAAAGAGGCGATTAATAATATTGCAGAGGGACGCGTATGGACGGGGAAACAAGCTCTGGAGATCGGTCTCGTAGATGAAATAGGCGATCTTGACCGTGCCATAGAGGTCGCCGCCGAACTTGCAGAGTTGACGGATTATAACGTGAAAACCATATTGACGTTAAATGATCCGCTCACAAACTATCTAAAAAAACAAATGGGAGAGATTAAAACGTCTGCCGTTAAGGACGTTCTTGGAAAAGATGCGGAATTGTTTCAACTGTTGCAGACAATAAAACGTGCAAACGGTATTCAGGCACGCTTACCGTACGACCTTGAATCTTTATAATTTCACTTGTGAAAAGAAATCGGACAGAATCGTTTTATGAGAAGAAGGAACGCTTTTATTCGCATGTTACTTATGCCATTCGCTTTAATATATCGTTTGGTAACGGATGTGCGTAATATGCTGTTTGACTTGAATATCCTTCCAGCCGAGAACTTTCCTGTTCCGGTAATCTGCATTGGTAATATTTCCGCAGGGGGAACCGGGAAAACTCCTTTTACCGAATATCTAATACGTTTACTCAGAGAACAATACCGTGTAGCCGTGTTGAGCCGTGGATATAAACGGGAAACGAAAGGGTTTGTACTCGCAAAAGAAAATAGTACGGCTCAAGATATCGGTGACGAATCGTGTCAGATAAAACATAAATTTCCCAATATCATCGTTGCCGTAGATACAAATCGCCGCCGTGGCATACGACGTCTGCTTGCATTGCCGGCAAATGAACGCCCGAATGTAATCTTGCTCGACGATGCGATGCAACACCGTTTTGTGTTGCCGTCGCTGACCATCATGCTGACGGAATACAGCTCATTATATTACAATGATCATCTCCTCCCCGCAGGAAATTTGCGGGAATCCGTTCATGCCGTTTATCGTGCGGATATAATCGTCGTAACCAAATGCCGGAAAGATATTAAACCGATAGAACTGCGTCTTATAGAAAAGAATATGTCTCTCATGGCAAATCAGCGTCTGTATTTTTCCGGTATAACATATCACAAAATAGAACCGGCGTTTCCGTCGATGAACTTAAAATCCTCTTCTTTATCGGATATAAATAAAAATGAAAATATCATGCTCATTACAGGCATTGCAAATCCACAACCTCTCATTGATTTGCTAAAAACTTGTTTTAAGAATCTTCATACATATGAATTTCCCGATCACCACTCGTTTAAACAATCGGATATACAATATATGGACGATAAATTCCGGACGATGACGCCTGCTTCGCGCCGGATCATCTGCACCGAGAAAGATGCGACACGCTTGAAATCAATTGACTTTCTACCTGTTGATTGGAAATCCTGCCTGTATTATCTTCCTATATCCATAACGTTTATGTTCGAACGTGAGGATCATTTTGATGCGAGAATACTAAAACATGTCATATCAACCATTAATATACAACAAAAAAATAATGGCAAGGACTGAAATTTCAACACTCGGAGAATTTGGATTAATACGTCATTTGACGGAAAAAATAGAAATTAAGAATGTGAGTACTGTTAAAGGGATAGGAGACGATGCCGCCGTTCTTGATTATGAAAATAAAAAAGTTTTGGCAACTGCCGATCTCTTACTCGAAGGCGTACATTTCGATCTAACGTATGTGCCGCTTAAGCACCTCGGATACAAATCGGCCATAGTGAATTTTTCGGATATATATGCGATGAATGGACAACCCAAACAGATTATCGTATCATTAGGAATATCCGGACGCTTTTGCGTCGAAGATATGGAAGAATTGTACGCCGGACTGCGACTTGCATGCGACGTTTATGGCGTCGATTTGGTCGGAGGCGACACTTCTGTTTCGATGACCGGACTTACAATAAGCATCACATGTCTGGGCGAAGGCGAAAAAAGTAAAATAGTATACCGTAGCGGCGCTCGGGAAAACGACCTTATTTGTGTAACCGGCGACCTTGGCGCAGCTTATATGGGCTTACAGTTGCTGGAACGGGAAAAAAACGTCTATAACGGCGAAAAAGATTTTCAACCGGATTTCAGCGGAAAAGAATACATTCTGGAACGACAGTTAAAACCGGAAGCACGCAAAGATATCATCGAGATACTCGGTAATACCGGAATAATACCAACCTCAATGATCGACATCTCCGATGGCTTGTCGTCCGAACTGTTACATATCTCAAAAGAAAGTAATGTCGGATGCAGAATATTTGAAGACCGCATCCCGATAGATTATCAGACCGCTGCTATGGCCGAAGAATTTAACATGAATCTTGTGACGGCTGCACTCAACGGCGGCGAAGACTACGAATTACTTTTCACCGTCCCTCTCGGACTACACGACGCCATAACGGAAATGAAAGGAGTAAAAATAATCGGCCACATTACAAAACCCGGCTATGGAAATTTACTTGTCGGACGCGACGGCGGAGAAATAGAACTAAAAGCGCAAGGCTGGCAGTCGTTATAGAAATAATAATAAAGTTTGATATGATTTTCCTGCAATTTTTTTGTCCAAAAGATTTGTAACATAAAAAATAATATCTATCTTTGCACCCGCAAAAGCAATTGGTGCCATAGCTCAGTTGGTAGAGCAAAGGACTGAAAATCCTTGTGTCCCCGGTTCGATTCCTGGTGGCACCACTTTTAGAGAAAGCAAAAAGAAGTAAGCTCCTGAATTCATCTGAAATTCAGGAGCTTTTCATTTTTCCCCACTAAGCAAAATACAGCAAATTTCGGGATCACCACTAAAACCCTGACCAGCAAGAAATCCTTTCCGGCTTGTTGTTTCCGGAATGTAACGCAATGTTGATCCGTCCGCTTTCATCACTTTTGCTATCATTGTTTTTTTGCCGCTGTTATCCGTTGTCGCCGGATTTAAAAAGTGAATGCATTGTTTGTTGTTAACAACATGATGCAAGGATGCAAATTCTATTTGATTCATGGAATGTGCTTTTAGTTAATAATATGCGGCTATAAGTTAAATATTTGAATATTTGAGGCATGGGGCCGCTGCAATGTGAATTAACCCAATTGTATTTTTTTGTTAAGCATTATGTAACATTAGCATACTATTTTTGCCGACACAATTATAGAGTATTATATATATTTTTTAATCTCATGAACAGTAAAATAAAATTCAGTGTGATGCGTATCCGGAAGCTGATCTTCCGGAGTGTGCTCGTGTGTGCAACCGCCTGTCTCACGACGGCTGGCTGCAATGAGGATAAGGGAAATGCGGACAATCCATATGACAAACCCCACAATCCAAACAATGCAATTGAGGTGAAATCTATTTCTCCCGTCAGCGGAGGGATAGGCGCCAAAATCGTTGTCACAGGCTCCAATTTTGGAAACGATAAGAGTAAGGTACAGTTGTTTTTCAACGAAAAGAAATCTTTGATCATGAATATTCAAGACAATGCCATCTATGCGCTTGTACCGATACAGCCAGGCGATTTCTCCACCATCAAGGTAGTGGTCGACGGGAAAGAAGCCGTATTGGAGGGCATGCAGTTCCAGTATTTTATCCGGACAGCCGTGACGACCGTCAGCGGGCAGGTTGGCGTCAGTGTCTCACTGGACGGACCGGCTTTGCAGGCGACCTACACCCGGCCTGTTATGATGGCGGCAAGCGATGACGGGCTTGTGTTTGTCGCCGACGACAGTGGGCATAAAATCAGATTGCTTTCGACTAAAGATAATGTGGTTACAACCGTAATCGACGAAATGAGCAGCCCATGGCAAATCGCCCTTACTCCCGACCAGAACAAACTCTACATCGTAGAACGTGAAAGATCCGGCAGGCCTATCCTGTTTTATGCGCTGTCGAGAAACACCAACTGGATGCAGCGGGAGATTTACTACGACCAGAAAGACGCCCAGGGGAACTTTATCGCAGGAGATATGCCTTATGCCGGATTGACATGCGACGAGAACTATGTATATATGATATGTCAGGGTGGCGCGCGGCTGATCAGGGTGCATCAGGAAACACGGAAGGTGGAGGTGATCGGCCAGAATTTCTCGATGGGCGACTGGAACTACCTGACATGGAACAGGAAAGACCGTAAACTGTACTGCGCGTCCGAAGAACAGGCGCGGCTGTACCGTTTCGACCCGTATCACGTGCCACCGGGCAGAACTGCACCATGGCTGACCTACGACGATGTGGAACATATCGCAGGCATGAGCCCCGGCTCGGTTATCGAAGGTAACAAATTGAGCATCCGGACAGGTCTTATTCTCGGACTTGCTTCCGACAATGACGGAAACGTGTATCTATCGGATGACGGAAACAGCGTTATATGGAAAATTGACCAGGAACTCAACGGGACGGTTATCGCCGGAAGACCAGGTGTCAGAGGTTATAAAGATGGCGACCCCAAGGAAGCAGAGTTTAACAGGCCTTACTGTGTCTCGGCTACTTCCGACGGCTTGCTTTATGTTGCCGACATGCAAAACAGGGTCATACGCTGTATTGCAATTCAATAGTTTATAATCTAAAACTGGATTAAGAATGAAATCATTTAAAATTATCATGTTTCTTGTGTGCAATATTTTGTGTACTCAAGTATTTGCACAGAAAGTGAAAGTAAAGGGCATCGTGACCGACGGATTGAACGAAACGCTCGCCGGAGTAGCCATACAGCAGAAAAACACAACGCTGGGCACATCGACCGACGGCGACGGGGCTTACGAAATATCGGCGGACGCAGGAAGCATACTTGTCTTTTCGTACATCGGATTCAAAGCGCAGGAGGTTTCGGTCGGCAGAGCCGGGAATCAAACCATCAATGTCATCATGGACGAAGCGACGGAAGAACTGGGAGAAGTCGAAGTCGTGGGTTACGGTACGCAACGTAAAGTGAGCGTCGTAGGCGCGATTTCTACCATCAAACCGGGCGAGCTTCGCACCGGAAGCGTCACGTCGGTGACTAATTCACTCGCAGGACGTGTCGCCGGGCTTGTGGGGGTGCAGCGTAGCGGCGAACCGGGCGAAGACGTCTCGGAGTTCTGGATACGCGGCATCAGCACGTTCGGTGGCGGAAGCAGCGCTCTGGTGCTGATTGACGGCATCGACCGCGGCGCGGAAAGCCTCAACGAACTGGCTCCCGAAGATATCGAAAGTTTTTCGATTTTGAAAGATGCTACCGCGACCGCCATCTATGGCGCACGTGGCGCTAACGGGGTGATACTGGTGAACACCAAACGCGGCCTGGAAGGGAAAATGAACATCAGTGCAAATGTCAAGACGATGCTTGAAACCCTGCCGCGCTTGCCCGAATACGTCAATGCTTACGATTATGCCATGCTTGCCAACGAAGCAAGCGCAGGCAGAGGGAACGGGTATGTGTATGCCCCGGCGGCGTTCAACATTATCAAATATAACATGGATCCCGATCTCTATCCCGACGTAAACTGGCAGGACGAAATCCTCAAAAGACAAACGTACGGTATGCAGGGAAATATCAACATATCGGGAGGAGGAAAACTTGCACGGTATTACATGAGCGGATTCTACCGTACGAACGATGCCATTTACAGGCAAACCGGAATGGAACGCTATCATTCCAACGTACGGCGCGACCAGTATTCGTTCCGAAGCAATATTGACGTGGACGCGACGAAATCGACCAAAGTAAGCCTGCTTTTGTCTGCCAAAATAGTGAATATGAACAGGCCCGGCATCGGCGATAACAAGTCGATATGGAGCGCCTGCGCCAATCTCACGCCTCTTACCGTTCCCGTACAATATTCGAACGGACTGTTTCCATCATACGGGGACGGCGACTTCACTTCGCCGACCGTGTTGCTGAACGAGACGGGATTTCATACCGAACACGAAAATTCAATCGAATCCTTACTGAAACTCGAACAGGATCTGAGTGCGCTGGTTAAAGGGTTGAAAGTATCCGGCTCGCTTTCGTTCGACAATTATAACAACCATCTTACAAGCCGTACAAAAACGCCCGACTTGTATATGGCTTACGACCGCAACTGGAATACCGGCGAATTGATTACCGTTAAAACGGTAGATCTCCAGCCGATGCGATATGCGTCCTCGTCGTATGGAATACGCACGGTATATATGGAGGCAAAAGCCGATTACAGCGCCATCATTAGGGAACGACAACAAATCGGCGCCCTGTTTCTCTATCAGCAAAAGGACTATCAGCGTACCGACCAGACCGACGAACTCCTGTCGATACCGAAACGTAACCAGGGTGTTGCGGGACGTCTGACTTATTCGCTTGACGATATATATTTTATCGAAGGTAATTTCGGGTACAACGGTTCCGAAAACTTTCCCAAAGGACAACGTTTCGGATTCTTCCCTTCAGTTGCTCTGGGATACGTCGTTTCGAACTACGATTTCATACGGGACAGATTCCCGCTTATCGACATGCTGCGATTTCGCTATTCATACGGCTTAGTGGGTAACGACCAGATACAGAAAGGCGGCATTGATGTGCGGTTTCCCTATCTGACTACGGTAAACACAAACGCCAGTGGTTTTTATTTCGGCGATACGCGAACCAACGGTGGCACAGGAGTGACCGACGCCGTGCTGGGGTCAACCGGATTAGTGTGGGAAAGCGCAATAAAGCAGAACTGGGGCATCGACCTGCAAATGTGGAACAATGCCTTTAACCTGACGATAGACGCTTTCGTTGATCATCGAAACAATATCTTCATGATACGGCAGTCCTTGCCCGGAACGATGGGCGTGGCGTCGGACGTCTGGGGGAACGTGGGTAAAATGAAAAGCTGGGGAGCCGACGGCACCGCTTCGTATACCCGCACTTTCGGCGATTTCAATGTGGAAGTGCGTGGAAACTTCACGTTCACACGCGACAAAATCATTGACTACGACGAAGTGCCGGCACGTTATTCATATCTTGCCAAAAAAGGAACAAGCAACAACGTTACCAGAGGCTTGATTGCACTCGGACTGTTTAAGGACGAAGCCGACGTTCGCAACAGCCCTGCACAGTTCGGAACAGTCCTGCCAGGCGACATCAAATATCAGGACGTCAACGGTGACGGCATTATCGACGATTACGACATCGTGCCCATTGGTAACTCCAACATCCCAAAAATTCAGTATGGTTATGCCGGAAGCGTCGTATGGAAAGGCATCGACCTGAATATCTTCTTCCGCGGCTCGGCCAAAGTGGACTATTTCATGGGGGGCGCCGGTTATTATCCTTTTTCGGGCGGCGAAACGGGAAATGTGTTGTCGATCGTCAACAAACAGGAAAACCGCTGGACGCCGGCCTCTTATTCAGGCGACCCGGCTACCGAAAATCCCAACGCCCGCTTTCCTCGTCTCACGTATGGCGAAAGTCCAAACAACAACCGCGCGTCGACTTTCTGGCTCGCCGATGCAAGTTTTCTGCGTCTCAAAACGGTAGAAATAGGCTATACGCTGCCGAGAAAGTGGACATCGAAAGTTTTTATGACGAACCTCCGTATTTCGGCGATTGGCGATAATCTCTATGTGTGGGATAAAGTGAAACTCTGGGATCCGGAACAGGCAAGCGACAACGGCGCCGTGTATCCGCTCACAAGGTCTTATTCATTAGTAGTTCAATTTTCATTTTAATCATAAATAATCATGATACGTATAAAAAATATACTAAGAAAAAAAATATCACCGCTGTTCGTAGCATTGGTAATAGCAACGGGTGCAATGTATCAGTCGTGCAATTTTTTGGACATCGACCCGTATATTACCGACCTGTTTTCGCTCGATACGGTATTTGCCAAAAGGTTATACACCGAAAAATATCTCTATAACGTTTACAGTTATATGACAGACGAAGGTTCGGTGATCGCTAATCAGGGAAATTCCCAGCCATGGGTGCTGATTACCGACGAAGGATTAAGCAGCTTGCACAACACGACTCATCCTTACAACTATTTTGCCAACAATCAGATACAGTCCGCCAATCTGTACCGGTACGGCGACAGATGGAATCATTTCTACGAAGCCATCCGCAAAGCCAACACCTTCATTATTCAGGCTCCCAACTGTAAAGAAGTGAGCGAAGTCCAGATTTCACAATGGATAGGGGAAGCCATGTTTCTGAAAGCATTGTTCTATTTCGAACTGATGAAAATGTGGGGACCCGTACCGATTGTACCCGACGAGCCGGTGAGTTTCGATACGCCGGTAAGCGAACTGATGATCGAACGCAGTACGTGGGACGAATGTAGCGAATATGTGGCAAATTTATTGCGAGAAGCCATCCGCCTCTTGCCCACTCAACGTATGAACGAAGGCGACGTAGGCCGTCCGCTCAGAACATCGGCTATGGCGATGTTGTCGCGTCTTTTACTCTACACCGCAAGTCCGCTCTACAACGGCGAAAACATGGAGTTCATCGGCTTTACGAACAATGTCGGAACACCCTATCTTAATCCCGTAAAGAGCATGGATAAATGGGCGGCGGCAGCGGCGGCGGCAAAAGAGTTAGTCGAACTCAAACCCAGCGATTTGCATACGACAGGCATAAAATACAATACGCCGAAATTTCCCGTACCCGAAGCGGAACAGGCGGATTTCCCCAACGGGGTCGGCAACATCGACCCGTATCATTCGTATTCCGACATGTTTACCGGCGTGAGTATGCTTGTGTCGGCAAACCCCGAAATCCTGTTCAGCAAGCAGGTGACTTCGATGAACGCCAGCAATCGCTACCCCGCTCCCCGCATTCTCAACGGCTGGGGCGATGCGTGCGTTACGCAAGCGCTGGTGGATGCATACTATATGGCTGACGGACGCACGATCGATGACACAAGCGAAGAATATCCGTACGAATGGGGTTATACCGACACCGATTCTACCTTTTCGGGCGAAGCCTATATGGACGGATTCACCGTACTCAGCCAGACGCATAAGTGGTATGTGAACAGAGAAATGCGCTTCTATGCAACCGTAGCGTACAACAATTCGCTCTTTTCGTCGACCACAACTCCGACAGCGTCCCTCAATCCGCGCGACGGACGGATCGCAAAGTTTTACCGCAATTCGCAAAGCGGCAAAGATATGGCGCAGTCGATAGCAAGCTCTGCCGAAGATTATCCAATGACCGGATATTTGTGCCGGAAGTTCATCAGTTACGAAGATTCGTGGCATTCGGGAGCACGTCAAACGCCGAAATACAGCATGATGTATCGAATGGCAGAGATTTATCTCAACTATGTGGAGGCAATGAACGAACTGGAAGCGGGGCAGACCTACACGGTCGGCGACGTCATGGTGTCGAAAGATCCTGCCGAAATGAAACGTTGCTTCAATCTCATCCGTTATCGCGCAGGTTTGCCTGGCATTACCGACGCCGACGTGAATAATCAGGAACGAATGCGGGATTTGATTCTGCGCGAACGACAAATCGAATTTGCATGGGAAGGACATCGTTATCACGACTTGCGCCGTAACAAAAAGGCGATGACCTGCGAAAACGCTCCGGTAATGGGATGTAATGTCAATGCTATCGAGGCCGATAAAGACGCATTCCACAGTATTATAAGAGTAAGCGAAAGAAATTATACGTACAAGGTATTTACCACACGTCAGACGTTCTTTCCGATTCCAAAAACGGAAGTGGACAAGAATCCGAATCTCGATCAGTTGCCCGGATATTAAAATTAAATGATTGTTGAATTGATAAATGTATGTAAAATGAAAAATATATTATTAGTAATATCGTTCTTTCAGCTTCTCGCCGTTTCGTCGTGCAACAACGATGTAGATTTTGGAGAACAATACCGGAAGACGGTCTATCTGCTGAATGGCAAAAATCTGCTATACACCGGCGAACATTCCTACGGCGAGGAAAACCATGTGGAATTTTCGATCTATTGTGCCTCGTCAGAACCAATCAAAGATGATTTGACCGTCCGAGTGAAAATTGATACACATGCCCTAGATTCGCTGAACGAAAAAAACCTTCTCGAAGGCGCAAATAATGTGAATAAAGTGATGCTGCCCGCAACGCATTACAACTTTTCGGGCGAACAGAGTGTTGTCATTAAGGCGGGCGAACAGTATTGCGTTCTGGCTATTCCCTTCCAGACCGAAGGCCTGGATTCCGACATCGCTTATGCGCTGCCCCTGTCTATTGTGTCAAACAGTGCCGGCTATGACATCAATCCGGAATCGCAGTCTATTGTCTATGAGATTAAACTCGTAAACAAATATTCGGGCGATTTTTCCGGGACATCGGCTGAATCGCCGACGCAGATACGTCCTGTGCAGGTAGCCGTTAAAGCCCTGTCAACTGACAAGGTGCGCTTGCCCATACACAATCTTAGTGGCGACAATCCCGACACCGACTTCATGCTGCTGACCGTCGCCGAAGGTGGAACCGTGAGCATCGAACCATGGGGAAACTCTACCGTAGTCGATTTGGGCGGCAGTTATTACGACGAAGTGCAGCAATTTTTCGGACTGCACTACCGGTTTACTAACGGAGACGGGATATACTCCATCACGGAAAAGATTACGAATATCATGGCTCCGAGAATTGTTCAATAGATTATGTATTATAAGAAAAATAAAAATAGACATGAAAGTTTTTACAGGCAAATTGATTATTGCTGCGTTGTTGTCAGGCACACTGATGTTCGGCGCATGCAACGAAACGGACGAAACGACGGAGAGCAGGGAAATAACGGTTAAAACACTGTCGGTAACACCCGAAAATATTATTCTTGCAGCAGGCGAAATACGTGCCGCAAAGGCTACGGTTACGCCTGACGGTGCTAATCAGGAAATCTACTGGAAAAGCGCCGACCCCAATATCGCAACTGTGGCGAACGGAATCATCACTGGAATTGCCGAAGGTGAAACGACGGTGTCGGCAACGTCCGTTGTCGATGCTACCAAAAGCGACGAACTCCGGATACGGGTTGTCAAAGCGGCGGTGCCTGTCGAAAGCATAGTCTTCGACACGGCGGGAAAAATCGAGATTTACATCGGCGACGAATTCCCGTTGCAGGTAATCTTCACTCCCGAAAACGCTACGAACAAAGAAATCATCTGGCGAAACAGCAACCCCGAAGCCGCCACTCTCGAAAACGGCGTAATTAAGGGACTTGCAAGGGGGACAACGGTAATCACGGCTATAGCAGGCGCCGATGTGAACAGGAAGGTCTCGCTCGAAGCGCTGGTTACCGACCGAGATGTGCCTGTCCAGAATATTTCGGTGTCGCCGGAGAAAATAGCCTTAGTTGCCGGTAAGTCAAGAGCCGTGTCAATCGTTGTAGCTCCCGACGACGCTGCCGACAAGACACTCATCTGGGAAAGCAGCAACAATTCCGTAGCAACAGTTATCGACGGAACGATCACCGCTAAATCGATCGGCGTTGCTGTCATTACGGCTAAATCGGTGACAAATCCCGACGTCAGCGCGACGGTTAGCGTGACTGTTCCCGATATGTCGACGTTTCCGGCTGTATTTGCCGAAGCTGCAGGCCTGTGGCTCTTCGGTACCCCGTCGGATATCGCAAACGCAACAATAGGAAGCCCTTTGGCTATCAAAGGCAGCGGCAATCCTGTTTCTCCGGTAACGGGGTCGAATGCGGTAACGGTTCCGAAAGGACGTTATTTCGAGGCAAATCACGGTATTGTAGCCAACGGCGGCGGAAACAATGTCAACGAATATACGATGGTGATTGATTTCAGAATACCGGCGACAGGTCAATGGTATTCGTTCTTCCAGACGAATATAAATAACAACGACGACGCCGAATGTTTTATCAATACCGGCGGCTCAATCGGCGTAGGCGCTACCGGATATTCTGGCGCTACCGTCAGCGCGAACGTCTGGCACAGGCTCATCGTCACAAAACTCGGAACTTCGTACAATATTTATCTCGACGGAAACAATATTGTAAATGCCAGCTTAAGTATCGACGATCGTTTCTCCCTATCGCCAAACGGCGTCATACTGCTTGGCGATAACGACGGCGATGATGCCGATATCGATGCTTCGGGAATCGCGATCTGGAATCGACAACTAAGCGCCGAGGAGATATACGCACTCGGAGGAGCATCGTTTGTGAATTAACACAAAGAAAAAAAACGTTTTCCGTTTTGGTGGTAAAAAAGAAAAGAGCTATCTTTGGAATCTGATTTATAAACGAATAAAACAAGAAGCGTATGGCTCATTATTTAGACCCGAAAAACGATTTCATATTCAAGCGTATATTCG
>JAIRMH010000340.1 GCA_031258835.1 Tannerella sp. | reverse complement strand
GTGCGCCCCTACAACGCGTTCCTGCAACAGCAAACCCTCCTGAGCAGTCGCGGCGTACCGTTACGGTTAGCTCCTTTCGGCGAGATTGTCCGCAGGCCGATCGTCCGCTACTATGCCGAAGACGATTCGCTTTCGATTACCCTTGTCATCACCAATTCCGGCGACGCATTCTTTCAAGCGCCGTTATACGTCACGACCTATAAAAAAATCGGCGAGCCGGGCAACGAAATAGCGACGGACAGCATCATGTCGCCTGTCAACGTGGGCGATACGATCACGTTTGCGATACCGGTCCGCAACTTTTCTGCTCATCTGCCGCTGACCGATATAGAGATCCGGCTCAACGACAAGGGCAATGCGACCCTCGTACAGGCGGAATGTAATCCTCTTACCTTTAGTGGAAAGTTCCTGAGCAGCGGCCTTCTCATAGCGAACAACGACAGGGTCAATCTCTTCACAAACCATTCCATTGAGGTCGACATACTTGCGAACGATACAATACCGGCGTCATGCTCCGGTCCCGTGATAGAGATCACAGGCGGTCCGGCGCACGGAACAGCCTCGCTGACAAACGGCACAATACATTACACGCCGTCTTCGGACTACACCGGACGGGATACGCTTACATACCGGCTCGCGTGCAACGGCGATACGGCCACGGCCCTGCTGAAGATCCTCGTGAACAGCATTCCCGACAACATGAACAACGGCGACTGTCGCTACACCTCGCCGCCGTCGGGCAGTATCGGCACGCTCGAACGGAAAGCGGTAAGCAGCGTGGAGGTTTATTGGCTGGCGACGCCTTTTGTCGGGGATCTCGATGGTGACAGTCGTTCGGAGGTCGTCGTGCCGGGAAAGATGGTTGAGACAGTACATGGAAGGGCTTCCGCTATCCTTATCTTCGACGATGCGTTGAAGCTCAAAAAGACGATTACCCTGCCGTCGCCGCTTATGATGCCGGCGTACAACACGATGACCTTCTTGATTGCCGACACAGACAACGACGGTTTGGGTGAAATCGTATTCTGCACCGCCGACAAAAGGGTGCGTTGCTACGGTTATGACAAAGCGACTGCGGCATGGTCGCAACGTTGGATGTCAAACAGCGTCTATGGCGGCGGAGTCGATACTTGTGCCAGCCTGATTGTGGCGGACATCAACGGCGACGGGTATGCCGAAATCCTTGCCAGCGACAAGATCTTTGCCGGCGAAAGCGGCAAGGAACTGGTAACACTGCCTGCCGGCGGCAGAGGTTTCTCTCTTGGAAGTCCTGCTTCCTACATGCCGGTGTTTGCCGATGTCGACAATGACGGGATACAGGAAGTCGTAGCCGGAAGAACCGTCTACAAAATAACGATCACGAACCGCAACGGGACGACCGGCAACGCAGCCACGGTACTGGCGCAGGCGCCGGCAGGCCTGCCGGACGGCTTTACGGCCGTATCCGACAATGACATGGACGGCGATCCGGACGTGATCGTGACGGGAGGATACGGCAACAATCGCGCCGTCATGTACGTCTGGGACGGCGCCACGTCCGCACAGATCGGGAATACCGTTACCGTGACGAGCAACGGTAACAGTATCTCTCGTGCTTCTGTGGGAGATATTAACGGCGACAAAAGCCCCGAGATTGCCTTCACTTATGTGAACATGCTGGTTGCCTACCGGTATAATCCGACGACCGGATCCTTCGGCTCGCCCGTTATAAACCTTAAAGTGTCCGATCCTTCCGGGGCAACGGCTATATCGCTGTTCGACTTTGATCAGAACGGCAAGATGGAGATGGTTTACCGTGACAATGGTACTCTGTATATTATTGAAAATGGAGTTCTCAAGACCAGCAATCCCTGCTCTTCCGATACGCATACCGAATATCCGGTAATCGTAGATCTGGACCGCGACGGTCATGCCGACATCCTTGTTTCGGGAAAAGTATCCGGCAACATCCGCATTATCCGCTACGGACCAGTCAGATCCGGCAGCGGCACCGGCAACTGGGCGCCGGCGCGCAAGGTATGGAATCAGTATAGCTACAACTCCATTCATATAACGGATCGTTTACGTGTGCCGGCATTCCCGCCGAATCCTGCCGCCGTTTTCCCCGGCCCTGACGGACAGTTAAACACGGCGGATGACGTGCGCCCCTATAACAATTTCCTGCAGCAGCAAACGTTCCTCGATTTCAATGGAGTTGTCTACTGGCCCAAACAGGATTTGGTACCGATTGAACAGGGCAGTTTTCTTGCTGTAGACGGTAGCGGTATGGTAATCGTCAGAGTTTTTATGTACAATAAGGGCTATATGCCCATTGGTGCTCCGGTTCATGCGACTTTTTACAATGAATACGTTTCTTCTGCCACCAAATTAGGGACAGGCAGTTATAACAATGTTATGAATCCGGGGGATACGGCATATATAGAATTTGCCTTTTCCGACAGTATCCCGATTGCGAAAATTGTCGCACGAGTGAATGACGACGGTAGGGGGAATACTCCCTGGTGGGTCTATGATGAGTGTTCTCATGATAATAATGAGTTGTCTCTTGTGAATATGAAAAAAGATGCTTCTATTGGCAGCGTATCCAGTAACGGCACGTACGGGAATCCGGCGTCGGTGTTATATGGCGATGTCATCCAATATAAAATAACAGCTTATAATGCGAGTCAAAAAACGGGAACCGTCATCATCAGGGATACGTTACCGGCTTATCTGAATTACATAGACAGATCCGCCCAACCTTCCTCTGCCGTTTCGGCTGAAAAAACAAACGCCTATGGAGCGCCGAAACGGGATGTGTTAAGATGGGATCTGAACGGTATTGCTTCGGGGAAAGATACGATCGTAAGCTACAAGGCCACTCCGGAAGGTGGCGCCTGCGCTTCACAGCCGCTGTTTATAAACCGCGCATGGATTACGTCGGACAATACGATCGTCACCTCAACGAACAGCACCTATCACCAGGGGGCGGGAGTCAGCACTATTGTGTTTTCCACTGGCTATGGAGGCTCTGTCTATAACGCTCAGCCACAGATTCTCGACTACAAAACGTCTGCAAGGGTAGGCGTTCTTGCAGTACCGGATGAAGGATATGCGTTTGCGGGCTGGAGCCATGACGATTATTATTCGCTTCGTGGCGAACGGATTCCGGCCCGGTCGGATATCATATATTATGATACGCTGATCGTCTTCGGCGATGTTGAACTTACCGCCAATTTTAAACTGATCGACTATCCCATTCATTATTATCTGAACGGAGGTGAAAATGCGGGAAATAATCCGGATACGTACACCATCCAATCGGGCGATATAACGCTGGAAGAACCTTGCAAGTCCGGCGATGTATTCATTGGCTGGACAGGGTCGAACGGCACAGAACTTCAGAAGACAGTGACGATACCGAAAGGATCGACCTGCGAACTCGAATTTTACGCAAACTACCTGTATAGCGGTTGCGAAGAGGAATTACAAACAAAGACAGATCCCGATAAGATATGGGGAGAGGACGATGAACTGTTTATCCGGACATCAAAAACGGGAAGTATCGTAAGGATATATTCGCTGGAGGGAGTACTGACCGGCCTGCATACAATCCTGTCGGCCGGCGTTACAAAAATCAAACTTCAGCGGGGAATATATATTGTCACGCTAAACAACGGCTTCGTACACAAGGTCATTATCAAATAAAAACGCCAGTGATTGGCGCACCGTCACCGCTCCGGATTGCATGGAGGCTGTATCAGTCATGCCTCCTGCTATTCGGAACGGGAACGGAGCAGGGCAAGGATCTCCTCTATCGCCTTGTCGAGTTGGGGATCATCACCGTTCAATCGGTCTTTGAATGTATTTTTTACGTAAATATCAGGCGTTACCCCCGAAAATTCCATGTCTTCACCGTCCAGATTGTAACATCCCCATGCAGGAAGCCTGCAAAACGAGCCGTCGACGAGCATGCTTCCGGACGTAAAAATGATCCAGCGATACGTTTCCGTCCCGACAAGTTTGGCAAGCCCCAGAGAGCGTATGCCGTTTGAGGTAACTTCGGCGTCGCTCAGGCTCCGTTCGTTGATTAATACGATGAGCGGCTTGTCGCCCGGCGTCACGTTGGGATGCGTATTCTGCTGGCGATTACGATATTTCCACGTGAAATGCCGTTTGCGGCTCAAATATTCCAGGACTTCGTCATGGACATTGCCGCCGTTATTGTATCTTAAGTCCAGGATCAGTGCATCTTTGTGTACGGCGTCGGTAGCCATGTCGATGAGGAAGCGGTTCAGGGCGCCTTCTCCCATATCGCGCATGTGATGGTATGCCACGCGGCTCTGCGTCTTCTGTGTCACGCGTTCGCGACAATCGTCTTCCCACAGGGTATAAAAAACGTTCGAAAGGCTGGAGGCGGGCATGGTATGGAGCGTTATGTCGAACGTATTCCCTTGCCTGCTGAATGTCAATGTGATTTCTTTTTCTTCTACCGGCGACGAGAAATAATATTCTCTATTCCTGCGTCTGTCGACCGTCTGTCCGCGCACGGCTATCAGTTCGTCTCCCGGCAGTATCTTTTGCTCCGTGACGTAAGCCGGCGAATTTTTCAGAACGGATGCTACCTTGTAGGGCGCGTCATTGTCGAATGTCAATCCACATTCCATTGTCCGAGCATAGGTGGATTTGCGCTCTTCATCGCCGTTGGACGTGAAGCCCAGATGCGATGAGTTTAATTCGCCCAGCAGGTCGGTAACCATTGTTCTCAGGTCTCTTCTTGTTTTTACGTGAGGGAGAAATTTTGCATAGACGTCGCGTTTGGCATTCCAATCTTTCCCATGGAAACCGGGATCGTAGAAATTCTCGGCAAGAAGCGCCCATACTTCATAAAACATCTGGTGAAACTCGTTGCCGTTCGTTTGGGCGAAACGATGCTTGACATCGATTTTTTTTGCACTTGCCGCCTCTATGTCTACGGAATAAATATCCCCGCTTTGAATTGTGTAAAGGTCTTTTCCGTTGTAGCTCATCGATGAGGGAAATGTCAGGCCGGATATTTTTTTTGCCGGTTTTTGGTCGAAGTCAAGTAATTCCTGTACATACATGCCTTGCGCACCTTCGTGATTTGACGTATATACAAGGAAATTCTTTTTCCCTTTTTTAAGCGTCATGACCATATTCTGGTTGCCTTTTGATTCGATTGGCTCCCACCGACGCAGTATGTCGTCCATATTGAGCGATATACGAACAGGCGGGTCGGTCTTTTTTGCAGTGTCGGCGCTGAAGAGTTCGTTGTATTTGTTTGTGAGATAGGGGGTGTCAGTATAATCCAGTTTGATACGGAAAAGATTGCTGCCTGCGCCTCGTGGGAAAGATGCATTGTAGCGGTTCGCCGTGAGGTAAAGATATTTCCCGTCGGACGACCATGCCGGACTGTTTTCGGCCGATGCGCTGTTCGTCAGGTTAAGGACTTTGTCGGATTGGAAATCATAGACGAAAATGTCTCGCTCGAACAGGTTCATTGCCGTATATGCCAGATATTTGTCGTCCGGCGAGAAACTCATGCTGTAATGCTGAAACGACCAAAATTCATTTTCGGAAAGACTTTTTACTATGTCATCGTTTACTGTGAGGAGTTCCAACGCATCGCTCCCCGTTACGAAAGCAATCATGGAGTAGTCGTTGCTTTGCGTCAGGTTTTTTATCATCCTGTCGGGCGTATATACGGGCTGTTCCGCGCGCGGCTTGTCGGCCGATATTTTATACAGATTGTACCATCCCTTGCGGGTACGCGTATAATAAAGCGTTTTATTGTCTTTTGACCATTTTATTTCGATGACCCGTTCTTGGGCGTCCGTAGGTATGGACCGGATAAAAAGCCCTTTGGTATCGCCGACAAACAAACGTCCGCGCGATATGAACGCCAACTTTGTGCCGTCCGGCGAGATAGCGTTTGCCGTTATTTTTCCTTCGACGGAGTAAGAGTTGGCAATGTCCGGTCGGTTGTTTTCATAAACCTTTATGACGGGCATCGTGATCTCGCCGGTTTGCGTATCGTAAAGATGGATGAGATAGTCTTTTGTGAAGACTACTTTTTTGCCGTTGCTGCTTACTTCGGGGTGTTGGATGCCGGTCTCGAATGAAGTCAGCACACGCGTTTTTCCATTTTCTAACTTTGCTATGTTATATTCGCCATTGGCCTCGTCGGTAGCCCAGTAGAGCGCACCGTTCCTGTCTACCGAAGGCCACATATCTTTTCCCGGAGAGGTCGTCAACGGTCGATATTCCTTTCGCGAAGGATTCCACGACTTGATATCAGGGTTGTTTTCGCCCTTGTAACCTTTGCGGGTGGGATAGTTATATCCCTCGCTCGCGTCATTGAAATAAAACGTATGGTCAACAGGATTTTCGACCAGATGGGCGATCGTATTGAAATAGCCGGTGAAAAGGCGTTTAGGCGTGTCGCCTTCGATGTTTACTTTGTAAACGGTTACATTGTTGTAGCGGTTCGACTCGAAATATACATATCTGGAATCGGCAGACCAGGAGCAGACGTTGTCCGACGCTTCATGAAAAGTAAGCTGCCGTATGTCTCCGCCGGTTGTAGGGGTGATATATACGTTATTATTCCCCTGTTCGTCGGAAGTAAAGGCGAGCCATTTCCCATCGGGCGATACTTTGGGGGCGGTCTGATAGCCGGGCGTTGAAGTTACGCGAGCTGCCGTCCCGCCGGCAGAAGAGACTTTCCATATTCCTCCGTCATAGCAGAAATATATTTCTTCCGCATCCGGACTTAG
>JAIRMH010000300.1 GCA_031258835.1 Tannerella sp. | reverse complement strand
CTGTATTGCGACAGAGTTTTAGCCATATCCGATTTATACGAGCCGTCCACATGCCCTTTGAGTTGTATTATGCAATGGGGGTTTTGGATAAACATATTGGCGAGTTTGTCTAATTCTTTATACGATTCCGTAAGGATATTGGGTTTATCTTCCTGAAATGTCATATTTGGAATGACAATTTCTTTGCCAACATCGAGTCGTTGCATGGCGAAATCCAAATCGTGTCCGTTAGCTTTATTATATTCGTATCGTTGAGCGCTGTTCGTCACGTGAACGTTTTTATTGTCCCAAAAATATCCTTTCGGGTCAATTCGTATGATATAATCGGTGTTGCTTTTAAGGTTCGAAAACTTGTATATGCCGCTATGGTCAACATTGGTGGTCTGCTGCACTATTCCGTCGGCAATCAATGCTATGGTGACGTTTTCGAGAGGCTCTAAGGTCTGAATATCGTATGCTTTTCCCGAAATGACCGCTGCATTTCCTTGCAGGTTAAAATCAAGATTAACGCCGTTTTCTTTACTGAGCCGCGCGAACAAGTCTCCAGGACTGGTAAATGTCTTTTCGGAGGGAGAATATCCCGGCACCGAAGCTGTCAACCGGTATGTTGTATTCGGAAGAATGGGAATCACAAAATCACCGTTTGCGTCGGAAACTATTTTGTTCAGTGATTTGTTTTCAATAAACAGTTCCAACGAGACATTTGATATTGATGCTCCGGTATTTGCGTCTTTTATCGCGCCCGCAATTGTGAGATTGCTTGGGAAGCCGTTGAATCGATATATATCCGAACCTCGCCTTGAATTTCTTGAACTGACAAGCAGTCCTTCGGATTTGTCGAGCCGCATAACCAAATTGTAATCGTCGGCGGTGGAATTAAACGGGACGCCGAGATTTATTGATTTTTCAAAACCCGAACTTGTAACTTTGGATACATAAATATCCAATCCTCCCATTCCGATTTTTCCGTCGGAAGCATAGAAGAAATAGCCGTTGGAGATGTGCGGATAGACTTCGTTCCCTGCGGTGTTGATATTGTCACCGGCGTTGACGGGCACGCTGTTCCATGTGTTCCCCAATTTCTGTATATACCAAATATCGCTCTTGCCTCTACCGCCGGGCATTGTCGATGTGAAATAGATTCGGTCGCCTTCGGGTGTTATAAACGGGTGTCCGATAGGTTCTCCATGAGATTGGACTTCGATTTTTTCGTTCTTTGTCCACTTATTATTAACTATACGCAACGAATATATATACGCTTTTTTAGCATCCAGCCTTGTATAATATGCTTGTCGCGAATAAGGATCGTATAACATGATTCCGTCGTCTGAAAAATCTTTCATATTGTTCAATTCCTGTATCTCATTGGAACGGTTATAGCTGCCGTTGTTTCCTGTGACAAGCCATACCGAAGTTTTGGCAAGTCCTTCTTTAGTGTAATTTTTTTTTTCTTGCTTTTCGGGTATAACCCTGTCGGAATACTTGTTCGATTCATCCTCTTCTTCGTCTGACGACACTCTTTTTGTCGATGAATATATCAGCGATTCGTTAAAATAACTCACTCCAAACTCGTTTTTTGTTGAATTGATTCTATTGCTCAACGCTTCTATTTTAAACATTGATAAATTTTGTTGATTTTCTTTTGCAAACTTGACGGAGGCGATTTTCATTGCAATGGAATTGTCGCCCGGATAAGCAAGACTGTACGATTCATACGAAGATTTTGCCTCATCCATTTTCCCTTGTTTAAGTTGGACGTCTCCAAGAATCAAATATGCCTCTGCCGACATATAGCCCTGTTTTATTGCATCATTCAAATTGTTTTCGGCTTTAGAAATATTATTTAACCGGTAGTACGATATTCCTATCTGATACTTGTATAAAGCTCTTTCCGAAAGGCTTTCTTCTTTTTCCAATGCTGCTTCATACATGGCTATTGCATTAATATAATCACCGGCGGCAAAATATTTATCCGCTTTTTTTGACTCCTTGTTTGCAGCGCTCAAAATACACGAAAACATTAACGATAATATAATAAACGTAATCCTCATTTCTTAATTTAACTTTATAGAATCAACGGCAAAAATAAGAAAAATATTTTAACTGATTAATATTTTAATTTATTTTTAACAAAGATTATCTTATATAATCTATTTTTAACAGTATGTAATGATTATTTTTTGTCATATAAATATCGGTAAACAAAGATGTTACACAGTATATCTACAAATATGTATATTTTTTATTTTTTGTATATAAAAAATGGCAAATACGAGCGATTAGCAATGAGAAATTAAGAAAATATAATCTTTTTCGCATACTGTTAGGGATGCCTTTTGCTATTCCATTTTTTTAGATTTACGATTTAAAGGATGCGAAATAAATAAGATATAGCAGTATTGAGTTCTGTCGACTATCAAAAGTCCCGCGAGGAACGACACTCTATAAAGTACTCGTAATCAAACAAGTTCCACAGGGCCCGTTGGGGCTTGGATTTATGCGCGTTCATTTCCGCAGGGCGTTGCCGGATTTCCAGGAATAAACGACGTATTCCCGTGAATAAACATTCCTTTAATTGTATTGAAATCCATAGTTAACCGTATCATCGTCCTGATACATTATCACTCTAAAACCGACGTTGTATATTTGCAGATAGTCGCAATATCCAAGTCGGAACGAGGATGTGCATTTGTGCGGACGGTCGTACCACGAGCCGCCGCGAACGGTTCGCTGCGTTCCGATTTCAGATTGTTGATTTACGTTTCTGTCGTTTTTGAATGGATACGGGACATATTCGGAACGGGTCCATTCCCAGACATTTCCGTGCATATCGTAGATATCCCATGGGTTGGGACGGTACTGACCGACGCGGGTAGATACCAGACCGCCGTCATAGACCTTGTCGTCGTGAGGAATCCAGTCGTCGTAACGGTTAGGGTTTTCGATGAGGCGGATACTTTCGTAGAATTTCTGGGTAGTACATTCTGCAAATTCGCTGATACGTTTGTCGCCCATGTTGGCATGACGCATGTAATCGGCGCCCATGTCGCCGAACGAGTACGCTGTCGCCGTACCGGCGCGACAAGCCCATTCCCATTCGGCTTCGGTAGGAAGAGTAAAGTGCAATCCGGTTTTTTCGGACAGCCACCGGCAATATTCCATCGCGGCGTTCCACGAAACTCTTGCCACCGGCTGCTCGGGCTCGTTCAGCGGATAACCGCTGCGCGCGTGATGCCAGCCGTGATAATGTTCCTGACGGCTGTCGTGCGAATCGTCGAACAGATAGTACTGGCGGTTAGTGATTTCGAAACGACCGATCCAAAACGGCTTTTCGACGGTTTGAACCGACATCGGTTTTTCGTTGTCGTTGCGGTCGCTGCCCATGATATACCGTCCGGCGGGGACTTTTATCATCTCAAGTTTCACGCCGTCGCCGAGGTCGATGCTTTTTTGATATTCGCCGAGGTCGATTTGCGTCCAGTCTTCGAAGCCTTCGCCTCCGGGTTTACCGTGAGGCCAGCCTTTGATTCGGGCGGTATCGCCCAAAGCGACCGGTTGTTCAGGTGCGGGGAGTTCCGGTTTCACGCTGGGGATCTCGGGCATCCATTCGATATCGTCGAGTTCGACCCCGAACATGGGAGCGTATTTCGCTTTCATGTCACGGCTCTGTTTTGTCTGTTCATATTTGTTGATATCCGAGCGACGACCGTGGAAAGGAGCATTCATATCGACCCACAGAGCTAATTTGCGTATTTCTTCGTCGGAGAGTTTCACGCCATGATGTCCGTGGTTGAGGATTTGGAACAGTTCGGTCTGGTCGGCATGGACGTCTGCAGGAGCAAGCATTTTCATGTCGCTTTCGAGACCAGGACGGCGCACATACCGTTGCAGTTGGTAGTACGATTCGGTGAAAGCGCCTCCCTGGTCTTTCGGAGAGGAATAACGAATACCGGAACTCCACTTGGGCATCATGCTGTCGCCTTTGAGATAGGGAATCCCGGGACGCGAACCGTCGTGACAGGCTACGCAGGCGCGGTCTAATATCGGTTGAATCTCGTAACGGTATCCGACACCGCGTTTTGCGCCATAAAATTCTTTGACCGTTTGCGGGGGAGAGTTCGAGGCAAGCGTTTTTTTCGGGACGGGGGCGACGTTGCGCTCTTCGTGACATCCGAGACAGGAAACCGCTTCGCCGGGCATCGCCGTAAACCAGCTGCGCATGATTTGCAGGGCTTTTCCTTCGCTGTCTAAGGGTTGGAGGAATATCGGCGTGTTGCAGGGTACGGTAAACATTGCAGAGCCGTCGGCTTCGACATCCACTTCGCCGAGAATGCGTTTCACGTCGCAAGGACCGTCAAGCCCGTGCAAACCGGGAGTTCCGCCCTGATACCATGGACTGAACGAATACGAACCTACTCGCAGTTTCTTGACCGCTCCGCGCGGAATGTCTTTCAAGCCGCCGCCAAAATAAATATCCTGAACAAAGACGGTAGCCGTCTTGCTGTCGGGCTTGATACGGTCGGTGATATATGTCGGTTTTGCGGATTCGCCCATCAGGGTCGCTTCGAAAAATCCCGCACCTTCTTTTTGTATTATCGGAGTGATGTT
>JAIRMH010000325.1 GCA_031258835.1 Tannerella sp. | reverse complement strand
AAAAAGGATTAAAGGAGGAGGATACGGAGATCCTTTGTATACCGACTTATATTGTTCCCAAAACTACAAAAATCAACGGAAAGGCATTGGTGCTGGACCTGGGTGGGACTAACTACCGCGTGGCAACGGTTCACCTGGCAGACGGAATTTCAACTATACATCCCGAAAACGGCTGGAAAAAAGACCTGAGTATAATGCGAACTCCCGGCTTCACGCGCGAAGATCTGCACCGGGAACAAGCCGATCTGATTATGGAAATAAAACGGGAAGAAGAAATGCCTGTAGGATATTGTTTTTCTTATAGCGCCGAATCGTTGACCAATGGCGATGTTAAGCTGCTGAACTGGACAAAGGGTGTTCATATTGAGGAAATGACGGGCCAGCCTGTGGGCCGGCCTTTGCTTGAGTATCTCAACAAAATTGCTACGCCCGGATTTACGGATATCAAAGTAATAAATGATACCGTTGCCAGTCTGTTTGCCGGGCTTGCAGACGGAGAATATGACGCTTATATCGGACTGATTGTAGGAACAGGCACCAACATGGCAACCTTTATCGACGCAGACCGGATACCAAAAATCGACCCTTCGTTCAGGGGTAAAGGGCTGATTCCGGTGAACCTGGAGTCAGGAAATTTCCATCCGCCGCACCTTACGGATATCGACAGGAAAGTCGACGCACAAACCGGTACAAAAGGCTCTCAACGCTTTGAAAAAGCAGTTTCCGGCATGTATCTTGGAGATATCCTAAAGACCGTATTTCCATCCGACGAATTTGAGGAAAATTTTGATGCGCGAAAACTGACAAGTATCCTGAACTATCCCGACATCTATAAGGAAAAATACGTAAAAGTAGCCGGGTGGATATACGAACGTTCCGCCAAATTAACAGCCGCTTCGCTGGCAGGCCTGATCACGGTACTATCTTCCCACAATCCGGCCATGAAAACAATTAAATTAGTAGCCGAGGGCAGTCTGTTCTGGAGTGAATACAGAAACGGTTCCGATTACAGAGACCTGGTACTGGAAGAACTCCACCGCCTGTTAGAGAAATTAGGACTTGAGCATATCAAGATCGCAATCCGCCCGATAGAAAATGCAAACCTGACAGGTTCCGCCATCGCTGCATTATCATAGCCTTTTCAAATACCCTCACGTCCGCCCCTCATCCGTCCCCGTCATTGGTAACGGAATGAAACAATCCGGGTTCGCGCAGGGTCTTGGATTACCGCGTCGCTGTGCTACCAATGACAAGCTCGTCCTTGCGAACCCGTTCCTCGCTTTTCGTCCTTGCTAACCCGCAGGGTGAAGCAATCCGGATTCGTGTATGCCTCTGGATTGCCGCGTCGCTACGCTCCTCGCAATGACGATCTTGTCATTTCCCCTTGTTTGTTTGAAAAATATTACTTCTCGTCATGACGGGAGGTGTGTCCGTCGCGACGGGTATGTGCCGCGCTATGACAATCCTCTCCGATACGGACAAATCGTATACGGCCTACTAATTTCACGAACTACTTTATAATCCTGCCACGGTAACGCCTTCCACGTTTTCATCCCAGGTGATACGTTCTTCCCAGGCGGCTTTTTTGCTTTCGCTACGGCGGTCGAAGATGAGTAGATATGTCGGTATGGTTTTATTAAAACGGTCGCGGTAACGGAGGGTCTGTTCCCGCGCCTCGACCATCTGCCGGCGCGCCTCGACGACATGCTTTAATTCGACCGTCTCCGTACTTTTGTAATCCAGGATCCTTGTTGTCGCCCTGTCATACAGGCTGTTGACAATCCACGGCTGCCCCTGTGATTGTTCCCAGACATAATCCAATGCCGCCTGCGTTATCTTCTGTCCCGTCTCGCCTGTCCGTTGGACAAACAGTTTAGTGACGTCTTCTTCCGAGAAATTTTTTAACAGGATAGAATCCTTCTTGATGTTAAACGGCGAACCTGGATTTAATGCTTTTCCGTCCTTTCTTTGCACAAGATAATCTTTCAGGTCGTGCATTCCGACAAGCGCTACGGATACGGGGAATTTTCCTACTCCACGGCTTACAAAGCCGCCGCGCAGTTGCCGCAGGAAACTGATGATTGCCTCGCCCGTCAGAACGTCCACTTCGTCGAAGAGAACAATTAACGACTTGGGGGCAACCTGATCCGCCCAGTTTTTAAGGATACTGCTGAGCATGAATCCCGGCTCTTTTTCATCTGTTTGGGGTACAGGCATGTTAAAATCTTCGGCATACTTCCGCATCGAAGCGCAAATCAGGGGATGGCCCGTTTTATATCGGCGATCCCCTGCGTTACTTCCACGCTCACGTAACAGGAGACGTATTTGCTCGAAGCGTTGAGTTCGCGCATCCAACTGATCAGAAAGGTCGTTTTCCCCGTTTGGCGTGGCGCGTGGAGTACCCAATAGAACTGTTCATCAATATAACGGCTTAAACCTGCCCCGACCAAACGCTCTTCGGGCGGTAGCATGTAATGTCTCTGAGGGTCGCAGGGGCCTGTGGTGTTAAATGATTTCATAATTCCTTATTAATAAGTTTCCCACAAAAATACGACAAATTTCCGTCCGAACTATGATTTTATTAAGATTTTCAAAATCTGTGCAATTTATCTGTTCATTCAGGGAACGAATTTTCATTTTCATTTGGATTGTATGATTTTTTATGTACTTTTGTAACCTGAATGCGGTTAATGATAATTTTTTATTGTGTTAATAACTGTCTTATGAAGAAATTTAAACTTATTAAACTGAGAAAAGCCAGGGGATTTTCTCAACGTGCGATGGCAGATAAATTGTGTATGGATACATCAAATTATAATCGCAGGGAAAATGGGCTGACTAAAATCACTTGGAATATATGGGTAAAAATAGCAGCTATTCTTCAAGCGCCTGTTGAAGATATATACGAACCGGATGATGATCATGTCATGATGCCTGATAGCTATCATTCAACGATTCATTCACATAATATAGAAACAAATAATACGGATATCATCGAATTTGTATCGAAGATGCTTGAAAGAATAGAACAATTGGAAACCAGAATTCGTAAACTTGAAGGCTAAGCAAAGTAACATTAATATTTAAACTTCCCTCCTCCCAGAAACTCTCTGAGCAAAGAAGTCCCCGGCAATTCTTCTTCGGGTATATAATTAAAATATTTCAAAAAACGAAGCAGACGATATGCTTCTGCATATTCTTCTTCCATTTCCGGCACCTCGTATAAGATTGGTTCGGCATGGCGACGGAGGGCTGCCAATTCGTAAATCATGGCGCTGTTAAACGTCCGGTCGGCGTTCTCCTGATACGGGAATATCCATTTATCCTCCCCCCGGCGCACATTCGGCCACATTGCAATCGTTTGCCGGGCGCTATAGCCCCGAAATTGATAATCACGTACGATGCGCCGCAATAAACGGTTATCGGTAGTAGGAATCCAGTTATGCCCATCTAATGAAATCGTCGTCAACGCCGATACGTATACCCTAAAAATACGTTCCTTCGGGATGTTATCCGTTAGTTCCGGGTTCAAACTGTGTATCCCTTCCAGCAAAAGGATGGAGTTATGTTGCATTTTAAGCTTTTTACCTCGGTATTCCCGCTTTCCGGTTTCGAAATTATACGAAGGCATGGCAATCTCTTCGCCTTCAACAAGGCTTCGCAGATCCTTCCTGAAATAAGGCAATTCAATTGCGTATAACGATTCAAAATCATAATTCCCGTTTTCATCGCGCGGCGTATCCTCACGGTTCACATAATAGTCGTCCAAAGAGATCGCCAGCGGATGAAGAAGATTCGTCATCAGTTGTATCTCAAGACGCTTCGTGAACGTTGTCTTACCGGAGGACGACGGCCCCGAAATGAACACGACACGCACGCCTTCACGATGATAACGTTCGGCTATTTCGTCTGCGATAGAAGCAATATTTTTCTCCTGAACGGCTTCGGATACCATGATAACCTCCCCCGTCCGTCCGCTACGTACCGCCCGGTTCAGATCGCCGGCATTATCTAGCTCAAGCGTACGTTGCAAGATAATAAAACGTTTGTATGCGGCAAACATTTTATTCTGCTTGACGATCGGATAAAGTTCCTCCGGGTTTTCCCGTTGCGGCACGCGCAACAGCAGTCCCTCTTCATAAGGCGTCACATCAAACAAACCGATATAACCGGCCGACGGGGTCAGGCATCCGTAAAAATAGTCGATATATCCGTCCGCTTCGTAGTAGGACGAATAAGGCATACCGGCCGTCTCAAGCAACAATGCCTTATCATTCATGCCACGTTCGCGAAACAATGTCACTGCATCTGCCGTTCGAACCGTATTCAGTCTGAACGGCATATCGGAAGCTATTATTTCTTCCATCCGTTTTTTTATTCCGGCTATCGCATCTTCGGGAATTTTTTCCCTGTCGGCATATGCACAATAATAACCCTTCGAAACGGGATGCTCCAGATTGAACTGTCGACCGGGGAAAAGGTCGTTTACCGCCTTCGAGAGGATAAAGCAGAGCGAGCGCAAACAGGCTCTGAATCCCGACAAATCCGTATAATCCACAAACTCGACGTCTTTCGATTTCCAGCATCTGTACGTCAGACTCTTCACCCGGTTATTAACGCGGGCGCATAACGGACGATGTTTCAACGGCGCGCCTGCCGCAGGATAAATTTCAGATAAGGAAGACCCGATATTCACTTCTTTGTAAACACGGTTATTCTTACAATAAATCGTAATATGCTGTGTCATAATTGCACTATTTTTAATATATATCCGACAAAACTATAAAAATACATGCAAAATATGTACTTTTGTCTCGAAAAAAATAAAACAAACATCATGGATTATTCTTTTTTAGATTTTCTTACGCTGGCCGGTGCGCTTGGAATGTTCCTCTACGGGATGAAAATCATGAGCGAAGGTCTTCAAAAAGTCGCCGGAGATAAATTAAGAAACATTCTTTCGGCAATGACCTCCAACCGTATCGCCGGAGTTTTCACCGGTGTATGTGTCACAGCCCTTATACAATCGTCGAGCGCGACGACTGTTATGGTTGTCAGTTTTGTAAATGCGGGATTACTCAGTCTGGCGCAGGCCATAAGCGTTATTATGGGGGCGAATGTCGGCACAACCGTTACCGCATGGCTGATCTCCATTTTCGGATTCAAAGTAGATATAAGCGTATTGGCATTACCGATCATAGGTATATGTATTCCCCTGATCTTTTCCAATAACAATAATCGTAAATCATGGGGTGAGTTCATGATGGGCTTTGCACTTCTTTTCCTCGGACTTACATTCCTTAAAGATTCGGTTCCCGATCTCCGGAATAATCCCGAAGCGCTGTCATTCATACAAAATTACACCTCTATGGGATATGCGTCGATCTTTCTGTTTTTATTCATCGGAGGGGCGCTCACCGTCATTGTACAATCATCGAGCGCAACCGTAGCCATAACGCTTATCATGTGCACAAAAGGATGGATACCTTTCGAAATGGCGGCGGCAATGGTTCTCGGTGAAAATATCGGCACCACCATTACAGCAAATATTGCGGCTATTAAAGCGAATATCCAGGCCAGGAGAGCGGCACTCGCACATTTCATATTTAACGTTTTCGGCGTATGCTGGGCGCTCCTGTTGTTCTATCCTTTCGCGACTCTGATATCATGGATCGTAACGAATTACGGGCCGGGAAACCCGGCAGAGTTGACGTCGTTCTTAAACAGCCTTCCTCCCGAAGTGGTAGAACAGATCACTTCCGGGGAAAATTTTACCGACCCGGAACTTGTCGCATTGCAAGACAAAGCCCTTTCGCTGCAAATCTCCGTTTCATTCGGGCTGTCGCTGTTCCATACCCTGTTCAACATTACCAATATATGTGTCATGATCTGGTTTGTGAACTCATATGTGAAAATATGTTCCTGTATCATCAAACCGAAAAAAGACCAGCAGGAAGAAGAATTTCAGTTGCGATTCATCTCTGCGGGAATCCTTTCCACATCAGAGATCACGCTGGCGCCTGCTAAACAGGAAATCGGATTATACGGGAAACGCGTACATCGGATGTTCGGCATGGTACAGGAACTCTATTATGAAAAAGACATTGACAAATTCCTCAAGATATATGCCCGCATCGAAAAATACGAACAGATAAGCGACCGTATGGAAATAGAAATCGCCAATTACCTCACAAAAGCGCTGGAAGGTCGCCTAAGCTCGTTAGGAAAAGAAAACATCCGCATGATGCTGCGTATCATCTCCGAAATAGAAAGCATTGCCGACGCATGCTACAATCTTGCGAAAGCCATAAAACGCCGTAACGACGGCAACTCGATATTCACCGACAACCAGAATCGCAGCATAAACCAGATGTTCTCCCTCGACAACAAGGCCATCTCACACATGAACGAACTCCTTGAAAAACCGGAACAGGAAATAACGAATGAGGATATAAACATCTCCGTCAACATTGAAAACGAAATCAACAACTACCGTAATCAACTGAAAAACGACAACATCGAAAACATAGATGCCAAAAGGTATGAATACGCAGATGGCATCTATTATATGGATATCGTTTCCGAATGTGAAAAATTGGGAGACTATGTCATTAACGTCGCACAGGCCGTCGTCAAGAAAAAAAGCTAAAACGTGTTCTTCGCTAACGAAGGATTCAACGTCTCATTATAAAGTTCGCGGTTCTGCAACACCTCGACGGCTTTCCGTAACGTCTCGTCATCTTTCAGATTTTGTTGTATTTCTCCCCGTTGATAATAATAACGCTTTACTATTTCCGACGAGATCAAGCGCTTGATACTCTTCCCATATCGTTCCAGATCGTATTGCAGATTCGGTTTAAGTTTTTCCTCCAGCGATGCAAACAGCGTAGCGTCATCCCCTACGAACCCCTCCATTTGTGCCACTTCTTTCAGCGCTTTCAGCGCCTTTTCACTCTGCCAGTCATATTCGAAATTCTTTTCTATCATATATTTCTTAAACGCCTCATAATCCTCGTCCGAATATTCAAATTCATCTGCCGGAGGAATCGTCTTATGTTTACTAACCCATTCCGTTATATAGTCAAACAAGATGTAATCCCGGTCTGTATAGAGATAATAAAGCATCGTAGGCGCCATTTCTTCTTCGACCTCGAAGTCAGGACGTATACCGCCGCCGTCGCGTACCGAACGTCCGTTTTCGGTATAAAACACCGAAGTGAGGCTATCGGGGATAGCCGCAACGCTGCCATCGGTGTTCCGGTGAGAATAATCTAATTGTTGTATACACCGGCCGCTTGGAATATAATATTTATTCGTCGTCACTTTCAGTTTCCCGTCATAAGGCAGGTTTCGCGTCGATTGAACAAGACCTTTCCCGAAAGAACGCTGCCCTACAAGCGCCGCACGATCCATATCCTGCAATGCGCCCGAAACAATCTCCGATGCCGACGCCGACATTCCGTTTATCAGCGTCACCATGGGCATCAGCGTATCTATCGGCTCGTTATACGTACGATAAGTCCTGTCCCACTGTCGCGCTTTCCCTTTCATTGTCAGCACCTCCTTGCCCTTGGGGACGAACAGATTAACAATCTGAACGGCGCCTTCAAGTATTCCGCCTCCGTTATCCCGCAAATCTAATATGAGCGATTCTATCTGATAATTTTTCTTCAGATCTTCAAATGCGGCTTTCACCTCCTGGGCGCTTTTATCGGTAAATCCTTTCAGATAAATGTATCCTGTGTTATTTCCATAAACGCCGTAATACACAACCTGATTAACAATTACCTGTTTACGCACCATATCAAACTTGCGCAGTTTCTTCTCCCCCGGACGCTGCACTGTCAACGTCATTTTCGTATTAGGGACCCCTTTAAGCAAAAGACTAACCCCATCCGAAGGCATTCCCGACACATCCACCGTGTCTATTGCAAGAATCCTGTCTCCGGCTTTGAGGCCGGCAATAGCCGCCGGCATACCTTCAAACGGTTCTGTTATGACCGTTCCTCCTTCACGGGAACGTATATAAGCGCCTATCCCCCCATATTCTCCGGTTGTAAGGAACTTAAGATCCGCCATTTCATTTTCCGGTATATACTCCGTATACGGATCAAGCCCCTTCAGTATCGCATCAATACCGCGGCGCATCACTTTTTGAATATCCACCGAATCTACGTAAAACATCTCCACCTCTTTTATCAAGGCATTGAAAATATCCAATTGCTTACTTACTTCAAAACGATTGTCATCGTTTTTATTACTGCCGGTCGGTTGTAAACCCGTATCCACAGCTACATTCCCCTGTGCAGACATATTGCAAACACAGAAGACTGCCAACAGAAAACTTAATTTTATTTGTCGCATAATCATCTTATCTCTTATAAAAACGGCGTAAAAATAGTCATTTATACGCTTATTTCCTTAAAATCTCATTAACTTTTAATTTTATATACTCCCACTGCTCTTCCGGGATTTGCGCTCCGACCGTTTCTATCACGTTTGCAGACAATAACGATCCTACTTTCGCCGACTGCATTAAAGTCGCGCCAGCCGAATATCCATAAAGAAATCCCGCCGCAAAATGATCCCCCGCGCCGGTCGTATCGACGACATGAGCGTCCAGCGCTTTTTCATGTACGACCTGCCCGTTACCGCCGACGAAAGCGCCCTCCTTGCCAATCGTAACGACCGCCCTTTCGACATCTTTCAAAATAACGTCCATCGCTTCGCGCGCAGGAAGTCCGGTATATGCCTCCGCTTCACTTTCGTTCGAGAAAAGAATATCTACAAAAGCAGGTATCACTTTTTTCAACAAACTGCCGAACTCATTGACAATATTGAAATTCGATAAATCCAGTGCAACTTTCAATCCCAAACGTTTAGCCCGCTCCAGCATTGGAAGAAACAATTTTTCATTCGAGATCAGATATCCCTCCATATAAACACAATCATACCGGCTCAGAATATCATCCGGTATCTCTTCGTCCGACAATGTGGCGGCGGGACCAAGAAATGTCGCCATCGTACGTTCGCCGTCGGGCGATATCAAAACGGTAGAACACCCTGTTATTCCTTTTACACGAACAAAAAAAGGATCCACGCCGGCCTCCCTCGTCTTTGCCTCATAAACGCTACCGGCGCTATCATTTCCTGTTTTCCCCGCATATCCGACCGTTGCGCCCAGCCGCGCCATCGCACGCATTGTATTACAAACCGAGCCTCCCGGAACTTCCGAACGCTGCAATCCTACCTGCGCTTGCAGAATCTCCCTCATCGCAGATTCATCAATCAAATCCATTGCGCCTTTTCTCACGCCCATCTCAGACAGGATATGATCGCTGTCCAAACGAAGCAACACATCTAAAAGCGCATTACCAATACCAATAATCTTCATTCTTCTATAAATTTATTTTAAATGTTAAATCACATGTAACCGGCACATTCATAATGTTATATGACATACAAAAAAAATGCCGTCCGCCATGCGGTAATTTTTTTTCCGCAAAAGTATTGCATATTTAGAAAATAACACCTATCTTTGCACCGCAATTTTGAAAAAAATATTCTTCCTTAGCTCAGTCGGTTAGAGCATCTGACTGTTAATCAGAGGGTCCTTGGTTCAAGTCCAAGAGGGAGAGCAACACAAAACGCTAACAGTCTAAAGATCAGATTGTTAGCGTTTTTGCTTTTAAGAATTGCACCACATTTGCACCACTCAAAACAAAAGCACCCCAATTTTCGCTAAAATCAAAGTGCTTTTGTTACAAATCCTTCATATTAAACGGGTTAAAGGACACATCCGTATCATAAACATCACTGCCCTCTATCTTCTTTATATAACGTACAAAACGCACGGTGACAGGCAATACGATTATTTCATATGCCGATTTAAGGCCAGCCTGCGTTACGATCATCAGGAATAGTTCTTCCTGCCGGAGTATGCCCCAGAAGGCAAAAGGGAAAAAGACAAGCGAATCCGCACTCTCGCCGGCAAGCGTAGAGACAATCGCGCGTAAGGAAAAATGACGCCCACCGGACGTCATCTTCATCCTGCTCATCACATAAGCATTCAGAAACGAGCCGGTAAGAAACGCACAAAGGCTCGCAACAACAATACGTGGCGCCATCCCAAATACGAAATTAAAACTTTCCGCGCCTTCCCAGAATGGTGCGGCAGGAATACTTACGGCTAACTGAGATATGCCCACCACTAAGAAATTAACGGCAAACCCACTCCATATAATCAATCGGGCTTTCTTATATCCCCATACTTCCGAAATACAGTCATTTATAATATATGAAACCGGAAAAACCAACAAGCCGGCTGTCGCAGTAATCGGACCTATCTGAATAATTTTCGTTTCCATCATATTGGAAACAACCAAACATACAACAAATAAAATTCCCAATAACATGAACGGGAGAGAAACCATTTTTTTCATTTCTGCATATCGAACAGACGTTTATAATAACCGTCGATAGCCAACAGTTCATCATGTTTGCCCCGCTCGACGATCTTACCCTCATGCATCACACATATCTCATCCGCATTACGGATTGTGGAAAGGCGGTGTGCGATCACAATCGTCGTACGGTTACGCATCAGGTTTTCGAGCGCTTCCTGAACGAGGCGTTCCGATTCCGTGTCAAGCGACGAGGTAGCTTCATCAAATATCAACACCGGCGGATTTTTCAGGATTGCACGGGCGATGCTTATACGTTGCCGCTGTCCGCCGGACAGTTTCCCTCCACGGTCTCCTATATTCGTATCATACCCTTCCTCCGAAGCCATTATAAACTCGTGGGCGTTGGCGATACGGGCTGCCTCTTCCACCTTCTCGCGCGTAGCCGACACTCCGAAAGCTATATTATTGAAGAATGTGTCATTAAACAAGATGGCTTC
This sequence comes from Tannerella sp., assembly GCA_031258835.1. Lineage (GTDB taxonomy): Bacteria > Bacteroidota > Bacteroidia > Bacteroidales > Tannerellaceae > Tannerella. Next base: position 4,077 of record JAIRMH010000325.1, on the reverse strand, counting down.
CTGATTGACAATACCCATCAGTCCGCGCAAATCATACAACGAAGCATCCCTGACGTCGACGCCGTCAATCGTGATACTGCCTTTCTCTACGTCATAAAAACGGGGTAACAAATCGACAAGCGTACTTTTCCCCGACCCCGACTGCCCCACGAGAGCTACCGTCTGCCCTTTATCTACACGCAGATTAATACCTTTAAGCGTCCATTCGCGCCGATAGCGAAACCATACATCTTTATATTCTATCGCCTCGTTCAATCTTATCGGTTTAGGCTTCGCCGGCGATTGAATATCCGATTCCGCTTTTAATATCTTATCGACGCGTTCAATCGAAGCAAGACCTTTTGGTATTGCGTAGGCAGCTTTGCTTAGATCTTTCGCGGGATTTATAATACTGTAAAAAATGACAAGATAATAGATGAACGTCGGCGCATCAATCGGACTATTATTACTAAGGATAAGCGTTCCGCCATACCACAGGATGACGACGATTGTCACCGTACCGAGAAATTCGCTCATCGGATGTGCCAGTTGCTGACGGCGGTAGATCCGGTTTGTCGTGCGTCTGAACGTCTCATTGAGCTGCTCAAAGCGCTGTTGAATCTTCTTCTCTGCGTTAAACGCCTTAATAATACGAAGTCCGCTGAGTGTTTCCTCTATCCGGCTCATCAATGCGCCCCATTGCGATTGACCTGCAAGCGACTTCCGTTTAAGCGTTTTCCCTACTTTCCCCATTATATATCCGGCAAACGGCAGTAAAACAAAAACAAACAACGTGAGTTGCCAACTGACAATCAACATTGCTACCAGATAAATGACAATAAGTATCGGATTCTTAAACAGCATATCGAGCGAACTCATGATAGAAACTTCTATTTCGTTGACATCGCCCGACACACGTGCAATGATATCCCCTTTCCGCTCTTCCGAAAAGAATCCCAGCGACAACTCCGTAATTTTCCTGTTTATCTGATTCCTCACATCCCGCACGACGCCGGTTCGGATAGGAATCATCGTATAAAAGGCCATATACATAGCCAACGTCTTAAACAATGTCATAAGCGCCAACCCGACGCCAAGAGCAATCAGCGTAAACGACCCTCCATGGACGACGATCAGTTCATTTACATACCAGTAAAAATTATTCTGTACCATTTCGGGCACCGACCGCCACCATTCCGGCGACAATGGCTGCCACGACCATTCCATAAATGTATAGACCGTCTCATCCATCCGGAAAAGAATCTGCAGAATAGGTATGATAAGGAAAAAGGCAAAAAGATTCAATATCGCCGAAAGAATATTAAACAATATATTGAGCGCAACATATTTCTTATATGGCGGCACAAAACGTTTCAATACGCGAATAAAATCCTTCATCTATCTTACCGGTCGAGGTTTTTACTGATATTTCACACAACGGACAGGATAAGCGTCCGCATTCGGCCCAAAATCAGTGTTACTGTATAAAAGCGTATTATATATAGAAATTCTCGAAGAGGCGCCGGGTACTTTTTGCCCGTTAATTTCCAAAGGCGTACTAGTCCAATAATACCCTTTTCCCATGCGCTCTTCGGTTCCGGAATATTTCAATTGCGCACCGATCCATTTCCCCAAAACATGCCGTCCCTCTCTCATGCCGGCAGCAGGCCATATCGCATGAGCGCCGGATTCGGAATATATCCAATAGCGGTTACTGTTATAATGGTTATAGAACCATACACTGGGAAGCGGCGTATTCGGGTTTTCCCTTTGTTTTTCCAGATAAATTTGATATTCGGCATATGCGCTATGTAACATACTAAGATCACTCGTCGCCAATTCTCCCACTTTATATCCGGAAGGCACTTTATATCCGTAAGGACAGGGATCATAATCGGTTTTTTCCGCATCCGACCACAACCCCGTATTACTTTCCGTAAGCCAGTCCGCCGGATCATCTTCTTCTGATAAAGGATTCCCGTTATAGATAAATTTCATCGGGTTTTTGAGGGCGTCCTCATTCGTGCCGTATGTCGAGGCGTTGCCCTCCGACCACTTGTTCACATTCGAGTTCCATTGTCCGGGCGTCTCATTAATAATTGTGTGCGTACGGGCAACCGACAGTATACCCTCCGCCTCGTCAAATATCCGCCCGTCGCCGCCAAAGAACGGATCTTTACGTCCCCATTGATAAACAAACCCGTACATATCAACCGCAGGAACGGATGCCGTATCTGCCGATAACGCCCCGATATTCCTGTCTAAAAACACTTTCGCTCCGTATAGTATATTTTTCGGCGCATCGGTAATCCAGATATGCCATGTCCACACAATATCTTTATTTGCATTTTTAAGTGCAAGAATAACATTTCCTTTTTTAAAGTTATGTTCCGAGCCTATGCGAAACCTGATTTTCCTGTTCAGCGGATCTTCGTCGTCGATATTGATATCATTTATCAACTCCTCTATTTCGAATTGATCGCCACCTGCTTTCGATGCCCATAGCCAATCCACAGAAACGCCCTCCGGCAATAAATCGCCACCCGGCTTTTTAACAGCAATCTCATACAAGCCCGGCTCGGAGATCACGTAACTGTTTGCCGGTTTGTCGACAAACGATTCCTTCACCACATCATCTGAATAAAGATTCGCTTTTGTCAAGTTAACGTTAAATGGCGTCATTGTATTTCTCAGAATGTCTCCAAATTCATTAAAAGTAGAAAATGTATTAAACGAAAGTCCGTTATCATCCTCCGTCTCCATGCGTACCACCAATTTATTCGTATACGATTTGAACGGAGGGACAACAACCCATACGACAACCGGCGAATTTAAATTTGAAGTTATCACAGGACAGTCTGTTATCTCTGCCGTTATTTTTGCAGAGGCAGATGAAAATTTCGGCTCGGAATAACCGGACGTTCCCGGCGTACGTTTCAGGTCTATCGAATATTCGCCGGAAAACTTGTATAAAACATCTAATGGAGTTAGCGTATCGCGGCCCGCCATATACATCTCAAACTTCTTTATGCGCTGACCGGAAAATTGCGTAAGCGAAGCATCTTTTGTTATTTTAAAACACAATAAAGAAAAAACATGCTTAAATTGAATATTTGCTATCTGGTCTACAAATTTCACCTCCTCCGACTGATTCGATATCATCAACATTTGATTCGTCAATGAGGCCGGCACGTCGGCAATGGATACGGACGATGAGACCGCCTGATTTTGAGTTGAAGAAAGCGTTCCCGTATAAGTCGTACCGGTCGTTAAGGCTGAGGAATAGGGAGAATAAGCAAAGCAGTATCCGACAGAATCGCCGGTTGTGATTTCATATTCATAATAGCCATTATTTAAGGTTACGGATTTATTTCTTTGTATCGGATCAACATTATTATTTTTATATATAAACAAACCGATATTATCTGAAGCCACACTTTGTTTGCTCAACGGCGTAGTCTCTACCGTAGCGTTCATCCTGAAGATATATTTTTTCTCAACGGGAGGGGGAGGGGGGGGCGGCGGCGGCTCATCGTCATCCAAAACCCTCTCACTTATACAATTCATCACCATACACAAAGACAATAATATACTTAACAATAAAAATATCTTTTTCATAATCCGTCTCCTTATTTCTATCCAAACTATATAATAATACGCAAAGATATGGATTTTTTTTTCGATTAACCTAATAATAGCCAAGAAAACATTAGTGTGTAAAAAAATTAGAGCGAAGAATCTCTTGCAACTCTTCCTCGCCGAGGCCGGTAATAGCTTGCATCTGCTCTATGGAGAAGCTATTGCGCCTGCAATTAAGGACAATATTGATTAGCTTTTTCTTTTCGCCTTCCGCTATGCCTTCCGCACGGCCTTTTGCTATGCCTTCTATTATGCCTTCGTAGATAAGACTGTTTTCGACGCGGATGGCGTCCCAGTATGCGTCATAAACAGCCAGCTCGGCATCCGTGTAAGCGCCTGTTTCGCACAACTCCAGCGCCTGGCGGATCTCGGCGTCTGACTTTAAATCGTCAGAAACGACACTCTGCTGCTCCTCCACTTCACGCAGGAAGCGCAGCCACAACACCGCCAAACGACGCT